>NZ_JBDUCX010000066.1:0-29412 GCF_040003245.1 Chthoniobacter sp. | reverse complement strand
GCACGGAGGTCATCTACCAGAATCCGCAGACCAATGAGCGCGAGTTCAAGTTCCTACCCGGGCCGATTTTCGCGAATGTGATTCTCGCGGACGAAATCAACCGCACGCCGCCGAAGACCCAGGCGGCCATGCTCGAGGCCATGCAGGAACGCAAGATCACCGTCGGCGGCGTGAACCATCCGTTGCCCGATCCCTTCTTCGTCCTCGCCACGCAAAACCCGGTCGAACAGGAAGGCACCTATCCGCTGCCCGAAGCGCAGCTCGACCGTTTCATGTTCATGATCTTTGTGGACTACCCGAGCATGGAGGAGGAGCTGGAGATTATGAAGCGCGGCACTGGCATGGGCGGCGGCACGCCGCGCAAGATCATCGAGATCGACCACATCTTGTACCTGCAAGGTGTCGTGCGCCGCATGCCGGTGGCCGATCACGTGTTGCAATACGCGCAGAAGATCGTCGCCTCGACCCGCGCCAAGAGCCCGCAGGCCCTGGACTTTTGCAAGAAATGGCTGTCCTGGGGCGCCGGCCCGCGCGCGTCCCTCAATCTCATCCTCGCCGCCAAGGCGCACGCGATCGTCCGTGGTCAGGTCTACGTGAGCTGCGAGAATGTCGCCGCCGTTGCGCCCTCGATCCTGCGCCACCGCCTCCTGCCCAATTTCGCCGCGCAGAGCGAAGGGGTCACCAGCGACGACATCGCCCGGCTCATCCTCGAGAAAATCCCGCAGGATCGCTGACGCGTTGCCAGCCCAATGGCCGCGAAATCTCCCCACGACACGCTGCTCGACGCCGAGGCCATCCAACGCGCGGAGCATCTTGGGCTGCAGGCACGGACGATCGTCGAGGGCTACATGGCGGGCGCCCACAAGTCGCCCTTTCGCGGCTTCGCCATCGAGTTCGCGCAGCACCGCGAGTACGTGCCGGGCGACGATACGCGGCATTTGGATTGGAAAGTCCTCGGGCGCAGCGACCGCTATTACATCAAGCAGTACGAACAGGAGACGAACTACGTCGCGCATCTGCTGCTCGATGGCAGCGAGTCGATGAAGTACGGCTCCGGGAAAATCTCGAAGCTCGACTACGGGCGGACCGTCGCAGCCTGCCTCGCCTATCTCATCCTGCTGCAGCGCGACGCGGTGGCCGTGGGCGTCTTCGACGCGAAAATGCGCGAGTATCAACCCCGCACCGATGCGCTCGCGAAGATTCATCAGATCTGCCATGTCCTCGCGAACTTCGTGCCGACCGAGCAGACGGCTATCGCGCCGGCCTTGAGCGAACTCGCGCGGCAGGTCAAGCGGCGCGGCATCGTCATTCTCATCAGCGATCTGCTCGACGACGAAACCAGGATCCTCGAGGGCATCCAGCACCTGCGCTTCGGCGGGCATGAGGTGATCGTCTTCCACGTGCTCGACCCATACGAGCTGACCTTCCCCTTTCGCGGCACGGTCGAGTTTCACGGCCTCGAGCAACAAGGCAAAGTGCTCACGCGCCCCGCGGAATTGCGCGCCAGCTATCTCGCGGAATTCAACGATTTCCTCGACCGCATCCGCCTCGGCTGCGAACGCCAGGGCTGCCCCTACGTCCGCGTCTCCACCGACCAGCCCTGGGCAGACGTGCTGAGCGCCTTCCTCGCCACGCGGCTCCATCGTTATGGATGACTTTTGTTTGAGCCGCAGACTGGAGGCTCGGCGACAGGTCCATGGCGCAACGGGGACAAACGCAGAGGCGCAGAGGAAGAAGAATTTTACGATCTCGATTTCTCACTCTCCGCGCCTCCGCGTCTCCGCGGTTTAAAAAAGAGCCGTGGCCTTCCTTAATCCACTCCTCCTTTTCGGAATCATCGGCATCGCCTCGCCGATCATCATCCACCTGCTCGCGAAGAAGAAGATCAAGCGCGTGGTCTGGGCGGCGATGCGGTTTTTGAAGAACGTGGTGGAGAAGAACCAACAGCGGCTCTCGCTGGAGGATTTGATTCTCCTCATCTTGCGTTGCGCGCTCCTCGTGGTGCTCGCGCTGGCCCTCGCCCGCCCCTCCTTCAAGAAGAGTGGTCTCGCGGGTTTTGGCGACAGCAACGAAGCGGCGATCATCGCGATCGATAACTCGGCGAGCATGTCGCAGAGCGACGGCGCCGCCTCGAAATTCGCGCAGGCGCAGAAGGCGGCGGAGGAAGTGCTCGATTCCCTGCCCAGTGGTTCCTCGGTTGCCGTGTGGCTCGTTTCCGACGTCGTGAAGCCAGTCATCCCGGAGCCGACCCACGACCTCGCGCTCGCTCGCAAGGCGATTCGCGAAGCACAGCGCTCCGATCGCGCCACGGAACTGCCGTCGGCGCTGCGCCGCATGGTCGAAGTGCTCCAGCGCCAACCCGTCGCGACGAAGCAACTCTTCGTCATCACCGATGGCCAAAGCAACGGCTGGAAGCAACTCGCGGAAACGCGCGCTCTCCTCGAGGCGGCGAAGGACGTACACGCGCGCATCGTGCTGCTCGGCGAGAGCGAGCAGCACAACCTCGGGGTCACGGGCTTGCGCCTGGCCAGTGCGCTGGCACCCGTGAACGAACCGGTCCGCTTTGAGATCGAAATTGCAAACTACGGCGTGGAGGAAGCGAAGAACGTGCAGGTCAGCCTCGGCATCGATGATGACCCGCCCGGCGATGACGCCACGATCGATTCGCTGCCCGCCGGTGAATCCAAAAGAATTTCGCTCTACGCGACCTTCCGCGATGCGGGCTACCACTCGGTCGTCGCGCACCTGCCCGCGGATCGCAATCCCGCCGACGACCAGCGCGCGCTGGCGGTGCGGGTGATTGGCGAAATCAATGTCCTCCTCGTCGATGGCGATCCCGGCATCGAGCCGCGTGAGAGCGAAGTCTTCTATCTCCACAACGCCCTCACTCCCGTCGCGCCGGAGCAGCGCGAGAAGTATTACATCAAGACCAGGACGATCAGCCCCGCCGAGCTGGCGGCGGCGAAGCTCGGGGATTACGAGGCCGTGGTATTGGCGAATGTCGCGGACGTGCCGGAGACCGTGCTCGCGGGCTTGGAGCGGTATTTGCGCACCGGCGGCGGCCTGATCGTTTTTCCTGGCGGCAAAATCAATACGACCTTTTACAACGCAAAGATGTTCGGCGAACGCGCCTTTCTCCCGGCGGCTTTCGGCGAGGCTCGCGGCAACGCGGAACAGCAGGAGAAATTCTTCACGCTCCAGGCGAAGGACTACGATCACCCGATCGTTTCGATCTGGCGCGATCCCGCGGCGGGCAGCCTGGCCACCGCGCACTTTTACCGCGCCTTCACCCTGCAACCGGCGAAGACCGCCAGCCCGCGCGCCGAGGCCGGGCCGCCCATCGTCGTGTTGAATTACGACGACGGCCAGCCGGCGATCATGGAGCGCACCTGGGGCTTCGGGCGCGTCGTGCAGTTCAGCAGCACCGCCGACAGCGCCTGGAACGACCTGTGCATCCGCCCGATCTTCGTCCCACTCATCCACCGCACCCTGGGCGCGCTGGTTACGCGGCAGGAGGAGCATCTCAATCTGCGCGTCGGCGCGAAACTCAGCGCGGCCATGGACGCGGAATTGATTGGCAAGGACCTGCTCATCAAGCCGCCCGGCGGCAAGGGCGACGCGGTCTCGCTCCAGCGCGTCACGGCGGTCAATGGAGTCCCGATGCTGCAATTCGAGGCCACGGAACGCGCCGGCGTCTACGAAGTGCGGCAGGGCGACGATGCCACGCCGCTGCTCCGTTTCGCGGCGCAGGCCGATCCCGCGGAATCCAATCTGCAGGAGTTGTCCGCCACGGATTGGAAGACCTTCGACGGCGTCGCGCAGGTCTTTCGCTGGTCGCCGGGCGTGAGCCTGCGCGGGCAATTGCAAAAGGAGCGCACGGGCAACGAATTCTGGATGGCGTTCGTGCTCCTCGCTCTCGTCACGGCGGTGGCCGAGACGACACTCGGCAATCAATGGAGCCGCTCCCGATGAGCTTCACCGAACTGTTGCTCCGCCTGTGCGGCGTGAAGATCGATAGCACGGCTCACCTCGCCGGCGCGCGCCTCGCCTTCCGCAATGGCGACGCTCTCGGTTGGGTCGTGTTGCTCGCGCTGCTGCTCCTCGTGCTCACGTGGTGGAGCTATTGGCGGGTCGCGCGCGAACTCACCTCGCAGCGCGCGCGTTGGCTGCTCACCGGCCTGCGCGCCGTGTTGTTCCTGCTCTTGCTACTGATTTTACTGCGGCCGGTGCTCGCCTTCACCGTCGAAGGAACCATCCGCCGCCAGCTCCTCATGCTCGTCGATTCCAGCGCGAGCATGAAGATCCAGGATCCGCGTTTCGATCCCGCCGATCTCGCCCGGGCGGCCATGGGCAAAGGGCTGCTTGATTTCCGCAAGGGCTTGCAACAACCGCTCGACCCGGCCTACGCCGCCAGCGTGAAGCTTGTGCCGCGAGTGGACCTGTTGGAAGGCGCGCTCAAGAGCGACCAACTCGGCCTCATTCAGAAATTTGGCAAGGAATACGACGTGAGCGCCTTCAGCTTTGGGCAAAACCTCGTGGAGATTGGCGGCGGGGGAACCTCGCAAACCACGAAGGGTCAGCTCGCGAAGTCCGCGGAGAGCGCCGCCGAGTGGATCGATCAACTCGACCCGAAAAGCCAGAGCACCGCGATCGGTGACGCTGTGCGCGAATTGCTCGAGCGCAAGCGCGGCCAGCCGCTCGCCGGTATTTTCCTCGCGACCGATGGCGCCAACAACACCGGCACGCAACCGCTCGAAGCCGCGCGCCTCGCCCGCGCCGAAGGCGTGCCGCTCTACATCTACGGCGTCGGCATCACCTCGCCGCGCGACATCATCGTGGCCAATCTCTTCACGCAGGAAGTGGCCTTCGCCAAGGACGAATTGCCCGTCACCGTCCGCGTGCGCGGGCAGGGCCTGCACGGCGAGACCGCGAAGATCACGCTCAAGCTGGGCGACGAGATTGTCGCCAGCAAGGACCTCGTTTTCATCAGCGACGTAGAGCAAACCGTCGCACTCCCTTTCACCCCGAAGCAGGTCGGCGAGTACGAATTGCGCGCCTCGATCGACCCGCGCGCCGACGAGGCGGCCAAGGACAACAACGCCGTCAGCCAGCGGCTCAAGGTCATCGACAGCAAGATCAAGGTGCTGATGGTCGAGGAGTCGCCGCGCTGGGAGTTTCGCTATTTGCAGAGCGTGTTCCTGCGCGATCGGCGCATTGAGCTGAAGTGCTGGCTGGCCGAGGGCGACCCCAGTCTCGCGGAGGGTGCGGACTCGCCGTACGTGAAGACCTTCCCGCAGACAAAGGATGAGCTTTTCAAGTACGACCTCGTCGTCATCGGCGACGTGGGCGCGAAAGACATCGGCGCGCCGCAGATGGAATGGCTCGGCGAATTCGTCTCCAAATTCGGCGGGTCGTGTCTATTTCTCGCCGGTGCGCGCAACAATCCCGCGGCCTTCCGCGGCACGGAGCTGGAGAAGATGCTGCCCGTCGAACTTGGCGATGGCCCCGCGCGCAACACCGCGTCCGAACGCCCGACAACCCTCGAACTCACCGCCCTCGGCCGCACGAGCCCGATGCTCCGTCTCTCGGCGAAGGAGGACGAGAATGCGGCGATCTGGAAGCGCTTTCCCAAGCTCTATTGGGTGGCCCGCGTCACGCGGGCGAAAGCCGCCGCGCAAGTCTTGTTGCAGGACAGCGATGCGACCAAGGCCTCGCGCTTCGGCAAGATGCCCGTCGTCGCCCAGCAGCAATATGGCCTCGGCCAGGTGCTCTACGTGGGCACCGACAATACCTGGCGCTGGCGGCGCAATGCGGACGAGCGCTACTACCCGATCCTCTGGGGACAGATCGCGCAGAAGCTCGGCCTCGCCCATCTGCTCGGCGGCTCGAAACGCACCCAGATCAGCGCGGACAAACAGAGCTACGCCGTCGGCGAGCGCGTGGCGATCTACGCCCGTCTCTACACCGCCGATTTCAATCCGCTGAAAGACGCCTCCGTCGAAGGCAGCTATGTCGTGAAGACCGCGGACACCGCCGTCCAGCCGGAGTCCTCGCGGCAAGGTGTCACGCTGCGCGCGGTGCCCGATCAACCGGGAATGTATCGTGGCGATTTCACCGTGCTCACGCCGGGTCTGCATCAGTTCGCGGTGAAATCCGATCCCGGGACCGTCTTTGAATTCAGCGCAACCGAGGCGCGCTTTGAATTCGGCGAAACCGCGATGAATGAAGCGCTCCTCAAGCAGATGGCCGAACTCAGCGGCGGCGGATTTTTCCGCGAGGAGAATCTGTTCCAGCTCCCCGAGGCGCTGCGCGCCAAAAGCGAGCGCGTGTCCTCGGTCGTCGATGCGGAGATCTGGGCGTCGCCGCTCTATTTCCTGCTGCTGCTGGCGGTGGCGACGGCGGAATGGTTCTGGCGCAAGCGGGTCCAGTTGAAATGAGGGCTGCGCCGTTCATTCCCGCGTCCGCTGCCGCATTTTCTGTTCGTGTAGGTGGCGGATGATGATGCGGCCGGCGATGACGTGCGCGGGCAGCAGGACGAGCGTGCCGAGGCCGATCCAGCCATGCCAGCGGATGAGCCACGCGCGAAAATCCTCGTCGGCGGCGTAGTACAGGCCGTACCCGGTGGCGACCAGAAAGGCGTTGAGCGCGAGTAACAGGGAGCCGGAGAGCCGGTTCTTCGCGGCTTTCCAACCGCGCTTCACGTGGGCGGTCAGCGCGCCAAGCACGAGCAGCGCGATCATCGCCGCGCCGCCGTGGACCTTCCGCGAGAGCGCGGGAATCTTCTCCCAGCGCGGGTTGTCGGGCAATAGTTCGGGAAACATCAGCGCCGCACCCGTGAGCAGGAGCACGCCAAAGGCGAGATACACCACCGCCTTGAGTGGGCGGCTAAGACGAAAGCTCGAGCGCTGCATGCCAGCGGGGACTGCACCTTTCCTCACCCGAGGTCGTAAAAAAAATCGCGTCCGCAGAAAAGTGTTGGAGTGTGGCGAGTGCGGCCTCGCCGCGCAGCATCACCACTTTGGTGAGTGCGTCGGCCAGCATCGCCTGGCGCGCGCGCACGGTCGCCGAGAGCACCTGGGTGACTCGTTGGCCGGTGTGGGGATCGATGATCGGCGCCAGTGTTTGACCCGGCTGCCAACGCTCCGCGAAATAGTGTGCGGAAGTGGCCAGCGCGGCGTTGCGCAAGGGCAGGGAACGGTGGGCGGCCTGGGGCAGTTCCGGGTGCCGGATGGCGACCCGCTGCTCGCCACCGAAGACCCGCAAATCTCCGCCGGCATTGACCAGTCCCCGCGGCACACCCGCACGCCGCAGCGCGGCCACCGCCCGGTCGACCGCAAATCCCTTGGCGATCCCGCCGAGGTCCAGGCACACGCCGGCACGGCGAAAACGCACGTGGCGATCAGGCAGTAATTGCACGTCTGCGAAGCTCGCGAATGGAGCCCCAGCCGCCGCCGGGGCATCCCCCGGCAGAAAGCCGAGCGCCTGCAAATGCGGCGCCACCGTCACGTCGAAAACCCCCTCGGAAACCCGATGCACCTCTGCGGCTGCGGCGAGCACGCGAAAGGTCCACGCATCCACCTGCACCGCCCGGCGGGCCGCCTCGCGATTGAGCCGCGAGAGCATGCTCTCCGGATCGTGGAAGCTCATGCGGCGCTGTACTTCCTCCACCACCGCGAAAGCGGCCTCGATGGCGCGATGGGCCTCTCCTTCCGGGAGACCGCCGGCGGCTATTTCGACAAATGTGCCGAGCAGCGGGCGCGCCCGCCGGACCTCACTTGAGCGCGATGTCATAGAGCGCACAAGCCCGCCGCACGCCCTCGGTCACGTGCCGGCTCGACAGTGTCGCGCCGCTGATATTCTTGACGTCCTGGTCGAGGCGCAGCGGATCCTTCGCTGTTTTGCCGGTGAATTGCGCCCGCCATTTCGCGTCGCGCACTTCGCCGCCGTACGACTCCCGGTACTCCATGATCTCGATCTGCTTCACCGCCCCACTGGCCGTCAGCCCCACGGCAAACGTGATGTACTCATGCTTGCCCAGGACTTCGTCGACGATGAACCACCCGCCGCCCGCGACGCGCCAGACTTGCGGGTCTTTGCGGAGCCGCAGGTCGCTCGCCTTCTCGATCGCTTTCTTTTGATCGGCCGTCAGCTTCCCGCCCCAAGGCGTGCACGTCGCCCCCGGGAAGATCGCTTTCTGTGCCTGGTCGGCGGTGAAATAGACGGTGCCGAAACACGGTGCGGAGGTGCTGAGCACCAGCGCCGCAGGGACGGCAAAAGTTTTCCAATCGGACATAGATCGGCGACCAGGCTAGAAGTTAAAGCCGACCTTGAAACGGATCTCGTGCCGGGTCTCTTCGGCGAAGGTCTGGGTGCGGGGCAGTTCGTCGATCCCGTGGCCGTAGATCTGATAGTTGTAGCTCAGCGTCACCCACCAGCGTTCCGTGGCGTAGTGGATCGCCGGGCCGGCGTAGACCACCGAGTGCTCGAAGAGGTTGAAGTTGAAGAGCGGCCATTCCCCGCGGGCGTGGCCTTCCAGGCCCACGAACCACTTCGGCGCGATGCGGTAGGTAACGCCGACGCCGCCCTGCAGGGAGAACTCCTTGTAGTATTGTTCCGCCGGATCCTTGCCCCAGGCCCACTCCCCGCCGAAATTCAGCTCGGTGATGAGGGTGTCGTCGAGGAAGTTCTTCTGCACGATGATCTCCGGTGCGACGTAAATCTCGTGCTCGAGCAGGCCGGCCACTTCATCGTGTAGCAACCAGCCGGTCTCGAGGCGCACCGCGAGTCCGAAGGGATCCTTGAAAGGGCTCAGGATGCGATATTTCGTCGTGCCTTCGAAGCCGCCGAAGGTCAGGTGATTGGTGTCGTCCAGTTCCTCGACGCCGCGGTTGTAGATGTAGCGATTGACCAGCGACAGGCTGCCCTGGAGTTTGTCGGTAAAGCCGTATTCGACCTCGGTGTCCGAATCCCAGCCGCGATACACCCCCACGTCCTTGCCGGTGCGCAGCGTCACTGTTTGATAGACATCGTAGTGCCCTTTCGGGAGCGTTTCCGCGCCACGGACAAAGCCGAAAAGATTTTCGTCGGCGCGGGCCGGGGGATTGCCGCCCAGCGCAAGCGCGAGGGCGAGGAGGCCGGTGCCCTGCGTAAGGAGGGAGAGGATGGAAAAGGAGCGCTTCATAGAAGCGCACACTTCACTCGAAAGGGGCGGCGTTCCGCGCTCTTCAGATTGCGGTTCTTGTGCTCGGAATTGCGGTGCGGGCATTTCCCAGCACCCCGTTGATTTTGACTTTTTACAATACCGTGGTAGGGTCAGCGCTTCAGGTGGGGTGGGGGAGGCTGGGAGGGAATCCGAAGTTGCGGCGGGAAAGGGGTGAGGCTCTTTGGCATATCCAAAACGGAGTAGATTTATGCAAATCAGATGCAACAAGACCAAGGCGTTTGCGGTTCGGTGGGCAGGGTGGGTTGTCTTGATCGGCCCGGGCTGCCTTCGGAGTAAGGTCAAGGCGGGTCTAGGCCAGTCAAGGCTGGTCTAGGCTCAAATTTTAGAGGACTGCATGCCTTGCAGTGCGGTGCCGCCGCGGGTGTAGTTGCAAATGAGCGGCATTAACCGGTTGGTCAGGTCCCCTTTGTGTTCGGCGTTTTCATTCCGCTGATTTTCCCGCTCATGGGAAGTTGAGGTTGCCAGCGGATTCTCCTAGCTTACGGGCCGTGCCCTCCGCCGTCGACACCCCCGCGCCTCCCATCCGCCCGCTGGCTTGGGATGATGCGCGCGAAATCCTCGCCCGGATTCGCCAGTTGCGCGGACGCCATGGGCGAGTGGCGTTCTGCACTGGTCTGGGGATGATGATCACCGCCCTGTGTGCCTGGCTGGTCGCCGAGACGGTCACGGACTTTCTGGTCAATCTGCCGATCGTCGCCCGACTGGTCTTTTTCATCGCCGGTGTCGGCGGGGCGCTGGCCCTGCTCGGCTGGTTTGGCCTCCGCCCGTGGCGCCAGCGCCTGGGGGATGAAGCGGTGGCCCTCATGATCGAGCGGGCGCTCCCCGCCTTTCGCTCGCGCTTCATTGCCACGGTGCAATTGGCGAAGACCCGCGACGAGGGGGTCTCGCCCGTCCTGGTGAAGGCGCTCCTCGCCGAGACCACCGCCCTGGCGGCGACGATGGATTTTTCCGCGGTCATCGATACCCGCCGCCTCCGGCGGTGGCTCAAGATCGCGGCCAGTGCGCTCCTGGCGGTGGCCGTGCTCGCGAAAATCGGCGACAGCAAAACCTGGCCGCTCGTCCGCCGCGCCCTGCTCTCGCTCGGTCCGGTGCCGCGCAAGACGCTCCTCCGCGAAGTCAGCGCGCCGCGCGTCATCGCCATTGGCGATGCGTGGCGCGTCGAGGTGGTGGGCGGCGGCCTCGTGCCGCCAGGCGGGCGCCTCGTCTTGAAGATGGGCTCCGGCCGACATCAGGAGTTCGAACTGCCGCGGGAATCGGATGCGCCGCCCACCTTCGTCCGCACCTTGCAGAGCATGCAGGAGTCGTTTGACTACCGCGTCGCGCTCGGCGATGCGGAGAGCGACAGCGTGCACGTGAAAGTGAAGCCGCCCCCCAGCGTCGCGAGCATCGAGTGCCGGCAGATCTTTCCCAAATACACGCGCCTGCCCGCGCAGCGGCGCGCCTTGGGCGACTTGAAGATTCTCGCCGGCAGCCGGCTCGCCCTCAAGGTCCGCGCCAGCGCGACCATGAAGTCCGGCGAGATTCGCCTCCTGGGGCCGGATCACCAGAAGGTCGTCAAGGCGATGCCGCTCGTCCTCGATGCGAAAGACCACACTCAACTCGTGGGGGAGATCGAGATCCCGGCCAGGGACGTGGACGGGCTGACCTTGCATCTCGTGGATGACGACGAGATCGAATCGCGCGGCGCGGCGATTTATCCGCTCGAAGTGCTGCCCGATGCGGTGCCGACGATCCGGATTCTCTGGCCCGAGCGGCGCGAGGAATTGCTCACCCGCGAGGCCACGATGCTCCTCTCCTTTGTCGCGAAGGACGATTACGGCGTGGCCAAAGTGCGGCTGAACTACGCCGTCGATTGGGTCGAAGGCGCGCCGCACCAGACCATCGATCTCGACGTCGGCAGCGCGCTGCCCAAGGAGATCAACCGCCGTTTCAACTGGAGCATCGGACGGATCACCCCGCACGTGGAGGAAGGGAGTGTGATCGATTATTGGTTTGAAGTGTTCGACGCCAATGACATCACCGGGCCGGGCGTGGGCGCCACCGAGCACATGCAGGCGCGCGTCGTCAGCGACACGGACAAGCGCGCCGACCTGGCCAGCCGCTTGAGCGACACGATAGAAGGGCTCAACGGCGTGAAGCACGGCCAGGAGGACGTGAATCAGCAACTCGGTGAGATCATCTTCGAAAAGCCGCCGGCCAAACCATGAAGGAGCGATGAGAATGAACCACGAAGGCACGAAGACACCAAGGAAAGAGCAGCCCTTGGTGTCTTCGTGCCTTCGTGGTAAAAATGAATGGGTCGTGCGCGGGAGACGCTTCCCGCCGACCTGCCGGATAGGTGGTTTGACTCTAGGGGCACGGAATGGGACACTCAACGCGGTCTTCCCACTATGAAATGCCTGCCACTCTTCCTCGCGCTCGCGTGCGGCATCATCCCGGCGACCCGCGCCGAAGACGCCGCGCCGGCCGAACGCATCCGCCAGGGGGAGGCGCGGCAGCAGCAACTGCGCGGCGAAGCGCAAAAGCTCGTCGACCAACTCGACAGCATGCTGGACGAGTATCAGCGCAATGCCCTCGGCGGGGAGGACACGAAGACCTTGCAGACTTTGCGCAATTCGCTGGCGAAGCTTTCGGTCGATGAGATGAAGCAAGTCGTGGATCTGCTGGAGCGAGCACGCGCGGCGACCAATGCAGGTGAGGCGAAGCAACGCGTGGCCGATGCCTACTCCAGCCAGAAAGCGATCCTCACGCAGATGTCCAAACTGCTCGCCCAGCACCAGCGCGATCAGCAGAGCGCGGAGATCGCCCAGCAACTCGCTTTGCTCGCGGAGCGACAGGCGGTGAATTTGCAAAATGGCATCACGCTGGGCCAATGGACGGATGGGAAAAAGCCCGAGAATTTCGAGGCGGCGATGCAGGCGAATCTGCAGGGCCAGCAGGCCGAGCAGGCGGCGATCGCCGAGGAACTGAAGGTCCTCGCGCAACGCGTGACCGCCTTCGCGCGGGACCCGGATAACGGCAACGATGCGGCCCGGTTTCGCCAAGGGATGGAGGCGATTCAAAAAGTGCAGCCGAATGTGGACACGGCCGCCGCGGCGTTGAAGGAGGGACAACTATTCAAAGCCGTCGGCGATGAAAAGACCGCGCGCGATGCGATGCGGCGGCTCGCGAAAGACATCGCCCCGCCACTGGAGCGCTCGGAAGCATTGCGTGCGGCGCAGAAAGAATTGACCAAAGTCATCGAGGATCAAAAGGAAGTGGCGAAGGACACGGCGAAAGCAGCGGGGGAGACGGATTTCGATCGCTTCGCCGAGGAGCAAAAGAAGGTCAATCCCAAGCTGGCCAGGCTGACGCGTGAACAGTTGCGCAAGGACGCCCACTTGCAGGCGCAATTCAACGCGCAGAAAAACGGGCGGCCCGACCAATTGGCCGAACAGGAAAACAAGCAGGGCGAAGTGGCTGCGCGCAGCGACGAAATCGCGCAGAACCTGGCGAAGACCGTCCCCGAGGGGGCGCAGGATGTGAAAGAGGCGACGGAGAAGATGCAGGAAGCACGCGGCGCGATGTCCGACAAGAAAGGCGCCGCAGCGGCGAAAAATACGCAACAGGCGCTCGCCGCGATGCAGAAAGCGGAGGCGAAATTGCAGCAGGAGCTGGCGAAAGCCGAGGCGCTCGCCGGCAAGTCGGGCGACCCGGTGAAGGATTTGCAGGCCTTGCAGCAGCAGGCGCAGGCCCTCGCGCAACAACAGGCCGAGGCGGCGAAGAATCCGGACAAGGCGGCCCAGCCGGCCCTGGCGGAGAAGGTCAAGGAATTGGCCAAACAAGCCGCCGCGATGGCGCCGGCCGCCGCGCCCGCCGCGCAGCAAGCGGCCGCCAATGCGCAAAAGGCCGCGCAAGCCGCCCAGGCCGGACAACCCGCCGCGGCCGCGCCAGCGCAACAAGCGGCGGCGCAGGATCTCGCGCAAGCGGCGCAGCAAATCGCGCAACAGGCTGCCGCTGCGCAAAAGGCGCAACAGCAAGCGATCGACGCCCAGCAAGCCGAGAAGCAACTCGCCGAGATCATCATCGAACAACAGAAATTGCAGGTCGATACCGCGAAGGGCGCGCTCCTTTCCGAGAAACGGAAAGCGACCAAGTCGACGGATTTCAAGGGCCAGCCGGAGCGGCAGGAGGGGATTGCCAACCAAACCGCGACCTTCGCCCAGAGCCTTCCGCCCGATGCGCCCGCCGTGAACTCGGCGCTCGATGCGGCTCAGTCGGCCATGAGCGATGCGAAGACGGCGCTCCAGAAGCCCGATGTCCAAGTGGCAAAATTTGGCGAAGCGCTGGCCTTGGAGAAACTGTATGCGGCGCAAGAGGCCTTGCAGGCCGTGATCGCGCAAGCTCAGCAGCCCAACGCCCCGCCGAATGCCGCCGCACAACAAGCGGTCGCCGCGCAACTGGCGCAGGCTCAGGAACAGATTGCCCAGGCCAACGAAGCCTTGCAGCAGGCCCAGCAGCCCGGCCAGCCCGTCGCCGCGCAGCAGCAGGCGGCTCAAAAGGCTGCTGCCGAGCTTGCTAAAGCCTCGGCTCAAGCCGGGCAGGCGGCAGCTCAAGTGATGCCGCCCAATGGCGCCGCGCAACAGGCCGCACAAAACGGCGCGCAAGCCGCTGCCCAGGCCGCCGCCGCCGCCGCGGCGCAGAATCTTCCCGAGGCCCAGGCGAAGGCCCAGGCCGCGCAACAGGCGCTCGCGCAAGCTCAAGCCACGCTGGCCCAGTCTCAAGCAGGGCTCGCCGCTGCGAATGGCAACTCCAGCATGCCTGCGTCCACGGGCAGTCCGTCTCCCGGGAAACCCGGTTCACAACCCGGCAAGACTCCAGGTAAATCAAGCGGCCCTCCCGGAACGGAAGGTGCGCAGGAATATCAGCCGCCCACTGGCAACGAAACGGTGCAGGTCGAGACGCGCAACATCGCCGCCCGCAAATCCGCCTTCACCGCGCTGCCCGCCCGCGAGCGCGCCGTGATCGAGCAAGCGCAGGCGGAAAAATACCCCGAGGAATACGGCGCCCAGGTCGAGCAGTACCTGCTCAACCTCGCCCGCGAAAGCGCGGCGAAGAAGTAAGGGGCGAGTGGCGCGAAAGCGCTTCCAAAACACTGTCATCCTGAGCTTGCGAAGGACCTCCAATATCCTTCTTCCTCTTCAGCGTTGCATCCGTGCGATGACGATCAAACGCGCACCAATTCCCACTCCACGCCCGACTTCGCATCCAGCCGCAGCCACGCACAGCTCGCGGGCGCCCCGCGGTTGGGGCGGGTGATGCAGCCGGGATTGAGGAAGCGCACGCCACCGATGGTTTCATCGCGCGGGACGTGGGTGTGGCCGTGGAGAAAGAAGTCGGAGCCGGCCGGCGCGATGCGCGAAGGAATGTGTTCGAGGTGAAAGCGATGGCCTGCGAGTTGAAAATCGAGCGTCAGTGGCCACGCGGCGCACTCGTCGCAGTTGCCGCGGACGACACGAATCTTCGGGCCGAGCATTTGCAACGTGTCGATGATCGATGGCAGGCACACATCCCCGAGATGCCAGATTTCATCCGCCTCGGCGATGGCCGCGGTCACCTTTGATGGCAGGCGATCGTGGGTGTCCGAGATGACCGCGATCCGCATGGCGAATGAACTGCGGGTCGCGCCGGAACGCTCAGCGTCCCGTGTTCGACTGCACCGCGTAGGAATTCTGGATCACGTCGCGCACACGCTCCGCACCGATCACCTTGCTTGTCTGGTAATCGACGTTCCCGTCCTTGCCGATGATGACGATGTTGAACTTGTCCTTCTCCGGCATCCCATAGGCGCTGGCCACCGCGGCGCCATTGTTCGCGACGACGAATGGAATGTCCGACTTCACCGGACCGGAATCCTCGATGAAGGCGGCGACGAAGATCACCTGCTTGTTGGCGAACTGCTGATAGATCTCCTTGAGAACTTTGACCTGCTTCTTGAAGTCGCCGTTCTTCGGGGACTTCGCGATGACGATCACGACCGGCTGGCCGCGCACGCCTTTCAGCGACTGGTTTTTGCCGATGCCAGGGAAGGTAAAATCGGGCGCGAGTCGGAGTACCGCCGCCGGAGCGGTGGCGAGGGTGCAGACGAGAGTGAGAGCGAGCAGGAGCGGGCGCATGGCGTAGTCAGACTTTGAGAATTTCGGCTTCCTTGGAGTTGATGGAGTCATCGATTTTTTTCGTGAAGCCATCGGTGAGTTTCTGGATTTCCTTTTCGTAGCTGGTCAGGTCGTCCTCGGTGATCTTCCCGTCCTTCTGCGCTTTCTTCAGCGCGTCGATGCCCTCCCGGCGCGACGAGCGAACCCGCACGCGCGCCTCTTCGGCCATCTGCTTGATGCCCTTGACGAGGTCCTTGCGGCGTTCCTCGGAAAGCGCGGGTATTGGCAGCCGGATGATCTTCCCATCGACCGCCGGGTTGATCCCGAGCTTCGATTCCTTGATCGCTTTCTCGATGTCTTTCGTCGTGCTGGCGTCGAAGGGCTGGATGACCAGCAGCCGCGGCTCGGGCGTGGTGATCAGCGCGAGCTGTTTCAGCTTCATCGAAGAGCCGTACGCCTCGACATCGATATTTTCCACGAGCGCGGGCGAAGCCTTGCCCGTGCGGACTGTGGCAAACTCGTGCTGCATGTATTCGAAGCCCTTTTCCATTGCGGCCTCGGTTTCGAGGAGAATTTCGTCAGGATCCATGGCAAAAATTATTCAGAGGTGACCAGCGTGCCCACAGTCTTCCCGAGGACGACGCGCTTGATGTTGTCGGACTTCATCATGTCGAAAACGATAATCGGCATTTTGTTGTCCATGCAAAGGCTGAACGCAGTGGAATCCATCACCGAAAGCCGCTTGCCGAGCGCCTCGCCGTAGGTGATGCGATCGTATTTGGTGGCCTTCGGATCTTTGAAGGGATCCGCGGTGTAAATGCCATCGACCTTGGTCGCTTTCAAGATGACCTCGGCCCCGATTTCGTTGGCGCGCAGGGCCGCCGTGGTGTCGGTGGAGAAAAACGGGTTGCCCGTGCCGGCCACAAATATGACGATCTTCCCGTCCTCGAGTTGGTCGATCGCCTTCCGCCGGATGAAGGGTTCGGCCACGTTGTCCATCTTGATCGCCGTCTGCACCCGGGTCGGCAGGCCCATTTGCTCCAGGGCGCTTTGCAAGGCGAGGCCATTGATCACTGTGGCCAGCATGCCCATGTAGTCCGCCGTGGTGCGCTCCATTCCGCGATGCGAAGCTGAAAGTCCGCGCCAGATATTCCCCCCGCCGATGACCACGGCCACTTGGACGCCCAGGTTGTGCACGTCCCGGATCTGCGAACAAACCTGCTGGACGATCTCCGGCGAGATATTGTCCATGCTGCCCCGCGCTTTCAGGGCCTCGCCGCTCAATTTCAAGACGATGCGCTTGTATTTGGGCTTGAGGATTTTCGCGGTTTTCTTGCGGGCGGTCGGCTTGGGCATCGCGCGCCGATAGAACACGAAGCCCGCGCCGCTTGGGAAGGGAAATTACGTTGAAACGACGGAGTGGACGGTCAGTTCTGAGAGCTTGGTTTCTAGGCTGAATCGACATTCAGGGTCATAATCCATGGGGAACCGGGCGAACTACGGGAACCACCATCGAAGGTGCGTGCCGCTCCCGGGCGTGCGCTTTCGCCCGGCAAAAGTCGCGACGAGTGAATTTTCCGCAATGGAGCCAATGGAACCAATGGGGCCAATGGGGCCAATGGGGCCATGCACATTTTGCGCCGAGTTGTGCGACACTTCTCCGCATGAACTCGAGGATTCCCATTCCGCTCCTCACGGCAGGATCGCCCACTTCCCGTCGGCCATCCGCCAGAAACGAATCGCCCGAGTCGCCCGGCAGTGTTCCCAGCCTGGAAAACACCGCCCCGCAAGTCGAGACGCCCCCAGGCGAAGAAAGGGGAGTCGATTTAAGGTGCCTTAAGCCGCCTTAAGCCGAATTTAAGGTGCGAGTTTTTTTCAGAGGCCTTGATCGCCAGCCAGGCGGTGCTCACGAATCCCCAAGAGGGCGCGTCCGACACCGTGTGTGGGAGGGGTGCCGCGGCGCCGGCGTCATGGGAAAGTGAACGCAGTCTGGCTCTCAGTCTCCGAAGCCGCCACACTAGGCCCTAAGCACCAAGCACTCGCTTTCAGAGCGGAGCGACCGGCGAGCCCGAACGGCTGGCCACCTTGCCCGGCGTCTCGACGAAACCACCAGCGAAATCGATCACGCACATGGCGCCGTAGGTGGCGTGAAAGCCACTGGCCGCACCGGCCACGCGAAAGTCGCTGCTGAAGATATTCTTGCGATGCCCGCGACCGCTCACGCCGTCGTCCACGATGAGCCGAATCACCACCGCCCGGGCGTCATGCACGCCGTAGTCGATGTTCTCGCCCGCCCGGCCGATCCACTTGCCAAACTGGGCCATGCGGTCCCAAGGCTGGCTGCCATTGCCACTCTTGTGGCCGCGGCCACCGACCGGTCCCATCTCCAGCACGTGGCTCAGCGCGCTACTTGACATGCCGTTCGAGGACGCCAAGGGCGCCAGAGGCTTGGCCTTCTGCAGAAAGTGGATGGCGTCATTCACTGCGCGATCGCCCTCAACTCCGTGATAACCAGCCATTTGACTGGCGACGATCTGGGCGTATTGCTGGGGCGCCGTGCGGGCGAGATTCATTTCGGCGATGACTTGCTCAGAGAGTTCGTTCGCGTGCGCGGCGAGCGGAGCAATGACAATAGCGAGTAAAGGAAACAGAAATTTCACAATTGCTGTAAAGCAGGGGCGGTGCCAATTTTTCATATACCCTGCTATTGAGAGACCCGGCGGCGTTGTGACGCGTCCTCGCGAAAATAGTTTCAGAAAGTGAAAATAACGACATGGATCAGGAGGAATAAATCGACATAAGTGGCTGAAAATCAGAGTGAAATACGGCGTGTAGGACTAAGAGCTACGAATGACCGCGACGAGGATGCGGGCTGTCTCCCCGTCCTCATCAGCCGAAAAGAACGAACTTCCTCGGCCATCCGCCGGCCCAATCAGGCCAGGAAAAGTACGCAATTCTGCGAATCCCTACTCAACGACGCAAAAACGCGCGCCGAGAACCCGGCGCGCGTCTCTGTAAAGCAGTGCTTCTTCTCTGAAGGATCGACTACCCGCCGACCTCAGCCTTCGCCTCTGCCGCCAGCGCGGTGGACAGATAGCGCTCACCCGTCGAACAAGCGATCGTCACGATCAGCTTGCCCTTGTTTTCCGGCCGCTTGGCGACCTGGCAGGCGGCCCACACGTTCGCTCCCGTGCTGATGCCGGCCAGGATGCCCTCTTCCTTGGCCAGACGGCGCGCAATGGCAAACGAGTCATCATTCGTCACCTGGACGCATTCCACGATCTGTGGATTTCCCGCGCTGTCCTTGAGGTGCAGGTTGTTCGG
Source organism: Chthoniobacter sp. (assembly GCF_040003245.1). NCBI lineage: Bacteria > Pseudomonadati > Verrucomicrobiota > Spartobacteria > Chthoniobacterales > Chthoniobacteraceae > Chthoniobacter > Chthoniobacter sp. Next base: position 10,731 of record NZ_JBDUCX010000066.1, on the reverse strand, counting down.
CACAAAGCCCGCGCCCGTGCCCTGGATTTTGTGCGGTCCCGGCTTCACCGGTTGTCCGGCCAATGTCTGCGAAATGACCGGCGAATCCTTCGGCTCCACGGCAATCGCCGTGAAAGAGGGCTTCTTCGCCTTGATCACTTCCGTCACGCCCGTGATCGTCCCGCCCGTGCCCACCGCCGCCACCAGGATGTCGATCTCCCCGTCCGTGTCTTCCCACAATTCCACCGCGGTCGTCGTCTTGTGAATCTCCGGGTTGGCCGGGTTGTTGAACTGCTGCGGAATCCAGGAGTTCGGCGTGTTCTTCGCCAGGTCCTCGGCGCGCGCAATGGCGCCTTTCATGCCCTCGGCGCCCGGCGTCAGCACCAGCTTGGCACCCAGCATCGCGAGCAAGGTGCGGCGTTCGAGCGACATCGTTTCCGGCATGGTGAGGATGAGCTTGTAGCCCTTGGCCGCGGCCACGAAGGCCAGCGCGATGCCGGTGTTGCCGCTCGTCGGCTCGATGATCACCGTGTCGGCGTTGAGCACCCCGCGTTTCTCGGCGTCCGCGATCATCGCCATGCCGATACGATCTTTCACGCTGCCCAGCGGATTGAAGAATTCGAGTTTGAGGGCGATCGTCGTGCTCGGGTCCACGCCGAGGCTGGCGGGGATCTTGTTCAGTTTCACCAGTGGCGTGCGGCCGACGGTCTCGATGATGTTGTTGTAGATTTTACCCATAAGAATTGTTGGCTGAAGGTTCGTCAGTGACAGGGGCGGTTTTCCTACTCCCGCAGTGGGGAATTGGCAAGGGGGTTATTTTCCCCAGTGTCCGCACGAAAGAAACGCATTTTGTTTTTGAAATGCGAATGACGAGTGCTACTGCTCCCACACACCCAATCCAACCGACTTATGGCCGACCTGCTTACCGCTCAAGATATCAAAACGTGGCTCAAAAAATTGCCCAACTGGGACCTCGAAAAAAAGCACATCGAGCGCGTCTTCGAGTTCGATGATTTTTCCCAGGCCATCGAGTTCGTCAATGGCGTGGCCGAGATCGCCGAGGAAGACGATCATCATCCCGACATCGATATCCGCTACAGCAAGGTGACGCTGCGGCTCTCCACCCACAGCGAGGGCGGCCTTACCGACCTCGACTTCGAGGTCGCCGAGAAGATCGACACGCTCGTCGACGAATAGACGGGCGCGTGTGATGCCCGAGCCTACGCCCCTGCGAGTTTACCTCAGCGCACTGGCGACGCTCGTGCTCGCCGTCGCGGTCTGGTGGTTCGTCGAGTGGCGCAGTGCGCCCCCGCCGCCCCCCAATATCGAGATCCCCGGCCGGTAGGAGCGCGCCATGGCGGAACCGGCTCACTTTCGCGAACCAATCCTCGCGCATGCCCGCCGGGACTTTGCCCTGCTGCGTGAGTCGATGACCGTCGACGAGGCGCTCGCCGCCATCCGCCAGCACGGCGTCGGCGAACGCCTCATCTACTTCTATGTCGCCGCTGCGGATGGCCGCCTCGCCGGCGTGCTGCCTACGCGCCGTCTCCTCGCGTCTCCGCCGGAATCGAAGCTCGGCGACTTGATGATTCGCAAGGTCGTCACCATCCCGGCCACGGCCACGCTGCTGGATGCCCTGGAACTGTTCGTCCTCTACAAATTCTTCGCCTTCCCCGTCGTCGATGCCGACCGCAAGGTCATCGCCGTCGTCGACGTCAGCAGCTTCACCGAGGAAGTGATGGATTTCACCGAGCCGGAAAAGGTGAACGACATGTTCGAGACGCTCGGCTTTCACATCACCCAAGTGCGCGAGGCCTCCGCCTTCCGTGCCTTCCGCCTCCGCTTTCCGTGGCTGCTCGCCACCATCGGCAGTGGCACCACGGGTGCGCTCCTCGCCGGCTTCTTCGAGGCCACGCTCGCCCGCGCCATCATCCTCTCGTTCTTCCTCGCCCTTGTGCTGGCGCTCGCCGAATCCGTCAGCATCCAGTCCATGACGCTCACCCTTCAAGCCCTGCGCGCCGTGAAGCCCACCTGGGGTTGGTTTTGGACGAACACCCGCCGCGAACTCGTCATCGCCGTCCTCATCGGGCTGGGGTGCGGCGCCATCGTCTTCTGCATAGCCTTTTTCTGGCGCGGCACCGCCCTCGCCGCCGGCGTCATTGCCGCCACCATCATCGGCGGCGCGATCATTGCCTGCCTCTCCGGCCTCATCGTCCCCTCCGTCCTGCATGCCCTGAAACTCGACCCTAAGATCGCCGCCGGCCCGATCACCCTCGCCCTCGCGGATGTCCTCACCCTCCTCCTCTACTTCAGCCTCGCGACCTGGCTGCTGTAACTGAAGGCAGAACATCCAACGCCAACATCCAACAAAGGATCTCGCACCGTCCGTCGCTTGCGCCATTGGATGTTGGATGTTCCGTCCCCCGTTTCCCCCGCTTGCCACCCGCCCCGCTTCGCGCTACGCACACCCGTGTCCATGCCCACCCACTCCATCGTCGTCGCCCCATCCATTCTCGCCTGTGATTTCGGGAGGTTGCACGAGGAGGTTCGTCGCGCCGAAGCCGCCGGCGCCGACTGGCTGCACCTCGACATCATGGACGGCCATTTCGTGGACAACATTTCCTTCGGCCCGGCCTTCGTCGATTCCGTGGCCAAAGTCGCCACCGTGCCCATCGACGTGCACCTCATGGTCGAGCATCCCGACCACTATTTCCCCCGCTTCGTCAAAAGCGCCGCCAACATTACCGTCCATGTCGAGGCGCACCACGACGTCCGTCAGACCCTCGCCGCCATCCGTGCGACTGGCCGCACCTGCGGACTCTCCTTGCGCCCCGCGACCTCGTTCGACGCCGTTGTTCCCTATCTCGACCAGATCGACGTTCTCCTCGTCATGACCGTCGTCCCCGGCTTCGGTGGCCAGCCCTTCATGCCGGAGATGATGGCCAAGGTCCAAGCTGGCCGGGAAGCACGCGAGGCGCGTGGCCTCCAGTACCGCATCGAAGTGGATGGAGGCATCAACGACCAGACTGCCGCCCTGTCGATCGAACAGGGAGCCGATACCCTGGTCGCCGGTACGTCCGTCTTCGGTGCGCCCGACATGGCCGAGGCCGTTCGCAAAGTGCGCGGGGCGTAAACACGCACCCAACCACAACTACTGCGTGCTCCGCTCCGGAGCCGGCTGCGCTTGAAACAGCGCCAGAGCTTCTCCCGCCAAAAATAGTGACCCCGTGATCAACGTCTTCCGCGCGTCCGCTTGCGCGAAACGGAGCGCCGCCGGCAGATCCCGCACGGCGATGCACTCTTGCCGCGGCGCGATCTGCCCGATGGCCTTCGCCACTTCCAGCGGCGTCGCGGTGCGCGGATTCGGCACCGGCACCGTCATGATGCGCCCGGCAATGGGCAACAACGCCTCGCAAATCCCGCGCACGTCCTTGTCGCGCAGGATCCCTAGAATCAGGGACGCCCGCTTGTCTCCATACTTGAGACGCCATTTCTCCGCGAGATTCCGGGCGGCTTCCGGACTATCCGCGCTATCGATAACGAAGCGCTCGCCGATTTCTAAAAATGTTGGCAACGGATCCTGCTTGTTGTGGTTTGCGACGACGATTGGACGGTCTTCGACGGCTTCTTTCTTGTCAACCGTTCCTTCGACCCCAAAAATTCCGGCCGACGATGTGCTCTTTATCCCTGGAGAATCTGGCCAGTCTGCGATCGTGGATCAGGCGGAGGGTCGAAGGGCGGCGCCCGCTCCATGAGTGCGGAATTTCCGTCGGGCTTTCTCGAGGAAAGCCGTGTGCGTGTTTTTATCAGCGCCACCACTCAGGATTTGGCAACGGCGCGCGCGCGGGTGGCCATGGCACTGCGAGCCAAAGGCTTCGAGGTGGACTTCCAGCCGGAATTTGGTGTGCTGCCCGCCATCACGGTCCGGCTAATCCTTGCCGGAAAAATCCAATCGGCCTCGCACGTCGTTCATCTCGTGGGCTTGCGCTACGGTACCGCCCCGCTTCCCGAGGGCGGCTCACCTCCGGAGAGCTATACCCAGATGGAGGCCAGGATGGCGATGGAGGTGGGCCGGCCGCTCTTCATTGCATGCTGGGTGGATCAGGAACGATGCGGGGATCGAGAAATGCAGTCGCTTCGCCGATCAGAAAGAGAGAGCCTGCGACCAAGATGGGGTCGGGAAAACCGCCGGCCATTTTCATCGCCTCGCGGATACTACTCGCGATCAGGCATTCCGTTTTGGGCGATAGCCCGGTGATAGCCTGCTGAAGGCGTCCCGGCGGCAAGGTTCGCGGATTGTTGACCCCGGTGGCGATGATGCGTTTGCTGAGAGGGAGCAGATGCCGGACGATCTCCACCGCATCTTTGTCGCCCATCACGCAGAGGATCAACGTCGCCTGCGTAGTTCCAAATTGCTCTTGCCACGCGACCGCGAGCTCCCGGGCAGCGTGCGGATTGTGCGCGCCGTCGAGGACGAGATCAGGTCGGGCGAATTGAAACCGTCCCGGCCATTGGACCGCGGCCAGCGCCTGTTTGCGCACTGCGCTGGACACGGCAAGATCCGGCCGTTGATCGCCTGCCGCTTTCACCGCGTGTTCCGCCAGGTAGGCATTCCGGCGCTGGTAGCGCCCGGCCAGAGACAACGGGCCTTCGTACTCGCCACTGGCAAAATGGAGGAGACATCCCACCTGGCCAGCCACTCCAGCCAGGGCCGCTGCGACAGGCCCGGATTGCGCCGCGGAGACGACGGGGACGCCCGCCTTGAAGATCCCGGCTTTTTCGCCCGCGATTTCCTCCAGCGTTGAGCCGAGATATTGTTGATGATCGAGCGCAATTGGCGTGACGACGCAAACGGTTGGGCAAACGATATTCGTCGCGTCCAGCCGACCGCCGAGCCCTACTTCCCAGACTACCACCTCTGGCGACTGCTTTTGAAACCACCACAGGGCGAGCGCGGTGAGGATTTCAAAAAAAGTAAGCTTCTCTTCCCATCCCGTTGCGGCCCTGCGCACCAAACCGAGGCCTGTGGTGACGGCGTCCACCGGGATCATGGTGCCGTCAACGCGAATGCGTTCGCGAATCGTGTTAAGGTGGGGGGAAGAATAGAAGGCCGTCCGCCGTCCCGTCGTGCGATAAATCGCGTCGAGCATCGCGCAAACCGAGCCCTTGCCATTGGTGCCGGCGACATGCAGCCACGCCGGGTGCCGGCCGGTCGGATCCAGGTGGATGTCCATGATCCGGCAAAGCCTCAGCATGTTGTCGAGGCCGAGTTGAATGCCGTGCAACTGAAACGTATAAAGCCAGTCCAGCGCAGCCCGGTAAGCAGGATCTTCCGGCCCGGGGCTGGCTGTGGAAGGCGGAAAATCGGAGGGCACGAAACGCTTTGCGAGTCAGATCTGGGAGGGGCTTGTGCGGCTGATCAAACGAGGTAACCGAGCAGGTTGCTCAGCGTGTCCCGGAGCTTTTTCCGGTGCACGATCATATCGACCAGACCGTGTTCCTCGAGGAATTCCGAGGTCTGGAAATTGGGCGGCAGGTCTTGGTGCGTCGTCTCGCGAATCACCCGCGGCCCGGCAAAACCGATCATTGCCTTCGGCTCGGCAATGTTCACGTCGCCGACGGTGGCAAAGCTTGCGCTCACTCCGCCCGTGGTCGGATGCGTGAGCACTGAGATATATGGCAGCCCGGCCTTGGCATGCAGGGCCAGCGCGCCACAGGTCTTGGCCATTTGCAATAGGCTCAGCATGCCTTCATACATCCGCGCACCGCCGGAGGCGGAGACGATGACGACGGGCAGCCGTTCCTTGGTCGCACGCTCCACGCAGCGGGTGAGTTTCTCACCCACCACCGAGCCCATGGTGGCGGCGATGAAATTGAAATCCAGGGCCGAGATCGCCAGGCGCTGGTCCTCGATCTTGCCGAAGCCGCTGAGCACCGCGTCCTTGAGTCCCGTCTTTTTCTGGTAGCTCTTCAGCCGCTCGGTATAGCTGGCCATGCCGGTAAATTTCAGCGTGTCGACCGAGGTCATGTTCGCGTCGTGCTCCTCGAACGAATCGGGATCGAGCAGCATCTCCAGCCGCTCGCGGGCGCTCTGCGTGAAATGATGGTCGCATTTCGGGCACACGCGGAAGTTCTGCACGAGTTCCAGGTTGTGCACCATTTCGTTGCAACTCGGGCACTTCTGCCACAAGCCCTCGGGGAAATCGCGCTTCTTGTCGGAGTTGAAATTAGGTTTTTTGAAAATACCCATAGGTCGGGAGTGGTTTTGAGAGTTCAGCCGCGGGCCACGGTGACGACCCGCACGGAGGCGGCGCCAGCCTGGCGGAGGACGCGCGCGCACTCCTCCACGGTCGAACCCGTGGTGAAGACGTCGTCCACTAAAATGAGATGGCGGCTATGCACAGCAGAAGCATGTCGCACGCGGAAGGCGTTGCGCAAGTTTTCCATCCGTTCGTCTCTGTCCAGCCGGGTCTGGGTGGTGGTGTAACGAATGCGTTTCAGGGCCTTCAACACCGGCTTCCCGGCGCGCTTGGCCAGTAGTTTGGCGAGGACTTCGGCCTGGTTGAAATCGCGTTCCCGGTAGCGGGCGGTGTGCAAGGGCACGGGCACCAGCGCGTCAAAAGACTGTGCCGCGATGCGTTCGTCCTCGAGCGTTTCAGCCAGCCAATGGGCGAGGGGATGCCGCAGATAAAAGTGCCGCTCATATTTGAAGCGATGGATGAACTCGCGCACGACACCCCGGCTGCGATAGCGGGCGACGGCGCAGGTGAAGTGCAATTTCCGGTCTTTGCACTGGGCGCATACGAAGGAGTCGTCGATGGCACCATCGAAAGGCTGCGAGCATTGCCGGCAAAAGGGCGCCTCGATTTTCGATGCCTGCCCGGCACACGCCAGGCACAAATGCTCTCCCGAAGCAGTATCCGCCAGGCACTTCGCGCAGTGCGGCGGATAGAGCGCGTTGAGAAACGCCTCACCGGCCAGTCGCAGCGCGTCCGCGATTTTCATAGACGGTGTAGAGCACCACGAGGAGCCAGCCGAGGAAGAGGATGCCCACGGGCACGAGCCCGATCTGCAATTCCCGGCCGATCCACGGGAGGTGCGTCTCGCGGCGCTTGGACAGTACCGCAAAGCTCATCTTCACGAAGACCACGCCCGCGTGCAGTCCGATGCTCATCCACAACGACCGCGTGCGCAGCCGGGCATCGCCGCACAGCCAGCCCAGCATGAAGAGCGTGGTAAATCCCGCGAGCAAGGTCTGCGGTTCGGCGAATTGATGAAAGGCGTGTGGCATCAACACGAAACCGGACAACCAGGTAATCTGCCCCGGATCGAAGGTCTCATCGGGCTTCAGGAAATGCACGATGGCGAAGAGCGTCGAGACCCAGAAAAGCGCGGCGTAGGGCGACAACGACCGCCGCGCCAGCCCCAGGATGCCCCCGCGGAAAAGCGCTTCCTCGAGGATTGCGACCGTGGCTGCCGAGAGCGCGAGGAGCGGCAGTTTCCCCCAAGGCAGGTCGGCGCGAAAGCGATACACCCCGAAATGTACGTAAGCGAAAGCCATCGCCCCCACGCCCAGCGCGGCAATGACGAACCCCACCAGCAAATGCCGCCCCCAGCGCGCATCCGGCTCCAGCCCCAGGTCGCGCCAACCGCTCACTCGCAGCCAGCGCACCGTGGGCCAGAGCAGCGCGATGGCCGCGATCATCGCCGCGCGGTTGAAGAATTTCTGAAACTTGAACTCCGCCAACACCTTCAGGATCCCATGCCCCGCCAGCCATTGCGCTCCCCAGTACAGCGGCGGCGCCAGCAACGCGCCCAGCACGATGACGGCAATCAAATAGGCAAAAATCTTGGCGATGTCTTTCAAGGGGTGCGTATTCTTGCCAAAACCATCGCCCGCTCCACCAAAATTCCCCAATGCGCAATCTCCACGTCTGGAAAACTACTACCGAAGAAGGCGAGAAACGCGAAGTGCGCGCCGAGAAATTCAGCAAGAAATGGCGCCTCCAGGCGAAGGTGAAGGGCGAGGACCGGTGGACTTATTACGATGAGCCGCTGCTCGCCGACCTGATTGAATTGCGCGGCGTGCTCTTCCGCAAATACCAGCGCAAACATCTTTCCTTCGAGGATGTGGCGGCGATTGAGAAATTGATCACTGATCGCGGCGGCACGTGGGAGGAGCCGAGTGAAGAAGATCCGGCCGATGAATAGGCGTTGTCGCGAGGGGAAGTGTGCAAGGCGGTGTAGGGCGCGTGTCCTCACGCGCCGGGCGCAGGCTTCGTTCGCAGCGCAATCCCAGCGCGTGGGGACACGCGCCCTACACCCCGTTGATCACGCATGACTCCGGGCGAATCCAACGACACCGTCCCTCTCGACAAGGCGCACCTCTGGCACCCTTTCACGCAGCATTGCGATTGGAATGCGCCGGAGCATGAACCGCTCGTGCTCGTCTCCGGCCAGGGCGCCGTCCTGCACGACAGCGCGGGCCGGGGGTACATCGACGGCAATTCCTCCATCTGGACCAACCTGCATGGACATCGGCACCCAAAAATCGATGCCGCCATCCGGGCGCAACTCGATCGGGTCGCGCACACTTCCTTTCTCGGCTTCACGCATCCGCTCGCCGCGGAGCTCGCCCGGGAGCTCGTCGCGCTCTGGCCCACGGAGACACTGACCCGTGTCTTTTTCTCCGACAACGGTTCCACCGCCGTCGAAGTCGCGCTGAAGATGGCTGTCCAATTCTGGCAGCAGACCGGCCATCCCGAGCGCACGCGCTTCGTCGCCTTCACCGGCGCCTACCATGGCGATACCATGGGCGCTTCCAGCCTCGGTGGCATCGCCACTTTTCACGGGCGTTTTTCGACGTGGCAATTCCCGGCGGAACATGTGGCGTCGCTTGCGGAGTTGCGGTCGCTGGAGGCGACGACGATCGCCGCGGTCGTCATCGAGCCGCTCATCCAGGGCGCGGCCGGCATGCGCCTCTGGCCGCGCGGCATGCTCGCCGAGTTGCGCCGCTGGTGCGATGCGCACGGCGTGTTGCTGATCCTCGATGAGGTGATGACCGGCTTCGGCCGCACCGGCCGGATGTTCGCCTGCGAGCACGAGGGCGTGGTGCCCGATTTCATCGCCCTGGCCAAGGGGCTCACCGGCGGCTACCTCCCGCTGGCCGCCACCCTCACTACCGAACGCATCTTCAACGCCTTCCTCGGCGGCCCGGAGCGCACGCTCTACTACGGCCACAGCTACACCGCCAATCCGCTCGGTTGCGCCGCCGCGCTGGCAAGCCTCGCCATCTTCCGCGACGAGCATGTGCTTGAAGCGCTCGCCCCGAGGATCGAATTATTCGCCCGGTTGCTCGCCGAACTCCGCCAGCAACCGCATGTCTCCGAAGTCCGGCAATGCGGCTTCATCGCCGGCATCGAACTCCGCCGGACTGTCGACGAGCCGTACCTGCCCGACCAGATGATCGGCACCAAAGTATGCCTGGCCGCCCGCCAGCACGGCCTGCTTACCCGCCCGATCCGAGACACCATTGTGCTCATGCCGCAATATTGCATCACCGAACCCCAGCTCCGTGCCGCCCTAAAGGCCCTGTCGACCGCCGTTCACGAAGTCTGCGGCCACTCGTGAGTCAGGCGTCCACCAGCCCCCCGTTCTACGAAGTCGAGTAGCCCTACACCACCATGAAAATCACCGCCCTCCTTTCCCTCGCCGCCATTGCCCTGGCGACGTTTACCGCCTCCGCCCAGGCGAAGATCAAAACCGAGGTCGTCGAATACAAATCCGGCGACACCACATTGCAAGGCTTCCTCGCCTACGACGACGCCAACGCCCAGCCCCGCCCGGGCGTCCTGCTCATTCACGACTGGATGGGTGTGGAGGGCTACGCCGAGAGCCGCGCCAAGCAACTCGCCGAGCTCGGCTATGTCGCCTTCGCCGCGGACATCTACGGCAAGGGCGTTCGCCCCGCCGACCCGAAACAGGCCGGCGCCCTCGCCGGAAAATACAAGGGCGATCGCGCGCTCTATCGCGAGCGCCTCAAGGCCGGCATGGCCCAGATCACGGGCAATAAGCTGGTCGCTCCCGGCAAGGTGGCCGTCATCGGCTACTGCTTCGGCGGCACCGGCGCGCTGGAGTTGGCGCGCAGCGGCGCGGCCTTGAAGGGCGTCGTCACCTTCCATGGCGGTCTCAGCACCCCGACGCCCGCCGACGCGAAGAACATCAAGTGTCCCGTACTCATTCTGCACGGCGCCGACGATCCGTTCGTAAACCCTGATGAAGTTGCCGCCTTCAAGAAAGAGATGGAGGACGCGAAAGTGAAATACACCTTCATCGCCTACCCCGGCGCCGTCCACGCCTTCACCCGCCCCGACGTCGGCACCGACAACAGCAAAGGCGTCGCCTACAACGAAGCCGCCGACAAGAAGTCCTGGGCGGAGATGAAGAAGTTCTTCAGCCAGATCTTCTCGTAAGCCGAATACCGGCGGCTACTCGCGCACGAACTTCGCCGCAAAAGCGCCATCGACTCCATCGACAAAGGGCAGCGTCCGCCGCGACTCGACGAAGCGCAGTGACGGCACCGCCGCACTGACCTTCTCGACGAGCTGATCGTTCTCCTCCGGCTCCAGGCTGCACGTGCTGTAGACCAGCGTGCCCCCGGGCTTGAGCAGTGTGGCCGTCCGCCGCAAGAGCGCGGACTGTTGCGCGGGCATGCGGAGGAAATCCTCGTCGGTGAGCCGCCAGCGCACATCG
>NZ_JBDUCX010000260.1:0-9189 GCF_040003245.1 Chthoniobacter sp. | reverse complement strand
CAGATCCACTCAGCAAACTAAACAAACAACCGGTCCAAAAATCGGTTGCGCCTCATTTTCCCTCCGCGGCCCTCTCTCCCTCCTCTGCGCCCTCTGCGTTAAAATCCCGCCGCGACCCCTCTATTGCGGCGCGCGGAGTGAAATTTTCCGCAATGGAGCCAACCGAGCCAATGGAGCAATGCACATTTTTCGTCGAGTCATGCGACACTTCCTCGCATGCACACAGACGAATTGAGAGCGGCGGCCAAAAATAGCTGCCGGAGCACTGGCCCGGAGGGCCTCTGGAGATTAGCCGGTCGGCGTCAGCCACCGGAAACGATTTTCCATCAGCATCTGCCCCGGCGGGGCAACGGAAGTCTGCCGCCCCGCTGGGGCGGAGCCGTGGTGGTCCTCTATCCGGTGGCTGACGCCAACCAGCTAATCTCCATGACGCCTCCGGCGTCCAAACGATTCCGATCCGGTAATGACACTGGGCAACCGCTTGATGGAGGCCAAGGAAAGGCTGGCGCGAATCAAGCCGAATCAAGGTAAATCAAGGCAATCAAGGCACGAAAAAATGGCAGCATCACTGGAAGTCCGGACCCCGCGACCGGGACAAATCAAGGAACCCCGACTGAAGAAACTGGAACCGATTTTTAAGGTGCATTAAGCCCTCTTAAGGCGATTTAAGGTGCGAGTTTTTTTTCCAAGGGGTCGTGATTGGGCCCGCATCGTCCTTGCCGAAGGTCAGACCTTTGCACGAGACTGTGCCTCCCTAATCCCGCTCCCCACTCATGAAATCCCGTCTCGCACTTTACCTCCCGCTCTTCGCTCTCTCCGCCGCGATCACCCACGGCCAGCAGCCCGTTCCGTCGGGAGAGTTCACCAAGATCCAGCTCACCGATCAATTCTGGGCGGAAGGCGCGGCGTTTGGCGATTTCAACCACGACGGCAAGATGGATGTCGTCTACGGCCCCTACTGGTGGGAAGGGCCGGATTTCAAGGTGAAGCACACCTATCGTCCCGATGCCGATAAATCGAAGGTGAAAACCGCCGACGGCACGGAGATCGAGATCTCCGGCTTCAAGGGCGCGCTGGGCAACGAAAACGGCTACTCCGACAATTTTCTGACCTACGCCTACGATTTCAATGGCGACGGCTGGATCGATATCCTCGTCATCGGCTGGCCGGGCAAGGAAGCCTTCTGGTACGAGAATCCGAAAGGCGCGGACATCCCGTGGCCCAAGCATCTGGCGTGGGACGTGGTCGACAACGAGTCGCCGATGCTCGCGGACCTCTTTGGCACCGGAGAGCCCGTGCTGGTGTGCTGCTCGGGTGGTTATGTCGGTTACGCCGAGCCCGACTGGAAGGACCCGGAGGAAAAGTGGAAGTGGCACCCCATTTCGCCGAAGGGCACCTATCAGCGTTACACGCATGGCATCGGCGTGGGCGACGTGAATGGCGACGGCCGGAAGGACATTCTCGAGGCCACCGGTTGGTGGGAGCAGCCGAGTTCACTCGAGGGCGATCCGGTGTGGAAGAAGCACGAGTTCCAGTTCGGTGCCGGTGGCGCGCAAATGTACGCCTACGATGTGAACGGTGACGGCAAGGCGGACATCATCACGAGCCTCGAGGCGCACAAGCACGGCATCGCCTGGTTTGAGCAGACGAACGAGGGCGGGGTGGAGGGCTGGACGAAGCATATCATCGTCGGCGACGAACCGAAGGACAACCCGCAAGGGGTGATGTTTACCCAGCCCCACGCGCTGTGGTTGCAAGACATGAATGGCGACGGCGTGCTCGACCTCGTCACCGGCAAACGCTTTTGGGCCCATGGTCCCACGGGCGACATCGATCCGAACGCCCCGCCGGTGTTGTATTGGTTCGAGCTCAAGCGCAATGCCGGCAAGGTCGAGTGGCTCGCCCACTTGATCGACGACAAGTCGGGCGTCGGCTGCGAAGTGATGGCCGGCGATCTCAATGGCGACGGCAAGCCCGACGTCGTGGTCGGCAACAAGCGCGGCGCGTTCGTCTTCCTGCGCAAGTAAGACTTACTTCGTTCCCAATCTATTTTCCGGCATGTCGCAATTGCACCGGAATCTGACGCAAAGAGCCAAGCATGGCAGGCACCTTCGTGCTCATTGTCCTTGGCCGACCTAGTCCTTTCCTTCCCATGAAATCCCGCCCCCTCTTTCTCCTCGTTTCCCTCGTCTCGTGGACGCCGCTGCTGAGCGCGGCGGAATACAAGCCGCTGGAAGATCCGCGGCGCCCGATCGCTACCACGCAGAGCGTGCCAGGGCCCGAAGCCGCTCTCAAGATGACGCTGCCGGCGGGCTTCCATGCGCAGCTCGTGGCCGCCGAGCCGGACGTCGTCCAGCCGGTCGCGTACACGATCGATGACCGGGGTCGCTTGTGGGTGATTCAAAACACCAACTATCCGGTGTGCCCCGGCGAGCCAAAGGACCAGATCGTGATCTTCGAGAATTTTGGTCCCGATGGCAAAGCGGGCAAGCGCACGGTCTTTTACGACAAGCTCACTTTCGCCACCGGCCTTGCGGTGGGACATGGCGGCGTGTGGGTCGGTGCACCGCCCAATCTGCTCTTCTTCCCGGTGAAGGAGGGCGAGGACAAGCCGGCCGGTGAACCACAAGTGCTGCTCGATGGCTGGGGCAACGAGGACACCCACGAGACGCTCAACGATTTCATTTGGGGGCCGGATGGCTGGCTCTACGGCACGCAGGGCATCTTTACTTTTTCCCATGTGGGCAAGCCGGGCACCCCAGCGAATGAACGCAAATATCTCGATGCCGGCGTCTGGCGCTATCATCCGCTGAAAAAGAAGTTCGAGGTGTATGCCGAGGGCGCGAGCAACCAGTGGGGCGTCGATTGGGACGACTGGGGGCAGGCCTGCTTCGAGGCGTGCGTGATTCCGCACATGTGGCAGTGCATCCAGGGCGCGCGGTATCAGCGCCAGGCGGGGCAGCATCCGAACAAGTTCACCTACGAGGATCTCAAGACGATCGCGGATTTCGAATACGAAAAGCGCGCGTATTGCGGGGCGATGTTCTATCTCGGCGGCCAGTGGCCGGCGGAATACCGCAACACGTTTTTCTTCAACGACATTCACATGAGCAAGATGCGCAACGAGAAGCTCACCCGTGTGGGCTCGGCGCTGAAGAGCACACGCAACATGGATTTCCTCGTGCCGAATGATCCTTGGTATCGCGGCCTGAGTCCGCAGTATGGACCGGACGGCTCCGTCTTCGTGAACGACTGGTACGACAAGGTGCCGTGCCATCAGCAGCGCGAGTACACCGACCGGAGCAACGGGCGCATTTACAAGATTCTCTACGGTGATGTGCGGCCCGCGCAGGTGGACATGCAAAAGGCGAGTGACGCCGAGCTCGTGCAAGCTCAACTGAATGCCAATGATTGGTACGTGCGCCACGCGCGCCGCATCCTGCAGGAGCGCGGACCGAACCCGGAAGTGCACGCGGCGTTAGTGAAGATGCTACGCGAGAATCCCGATGAAACCCGCCAGTTGCGCGCGCTGTGGGCGTTGCACGGGGTGAAGGGATTGACCGAGGCTGTCGCGCTGGAGACGCTCAAGAGCCCGCACGAATTTCTGCGCGCCTGGACGATCCAACTGACTTGCGAGGACGGCACGCCTTCGGCGCCGCTGCTCGAGGAATTCGCCCGCATGGCGAAGGACGATCCCTCTCCGATCGTGCGCCTCTATCTCGCTTCCGCGGCGCAGCGGATCGAGATCGCGAAACGCTGGCCGATCCTGACCGCGCTGGCCGCGCACGCCGAGGATGCGAACGACCATAACCTTCCGCTGATGCTTTGGTATGCGGCCGAGCCCGCCGTGGGAGCGGACATTGCCAAGGGCGCGGAGTTGCTCGGCAATTGCCGCATTCCGAAGGTGCAGGAATTCATCTCCCGCCGCATCGCTGCGGCCGCCACGTTGAACGCCCAATGAAGATCTCATGGACAATCGTGAGCGCGACCTTGTTCGCGCTCGGAATGAATCTGTCGCCGCTGCTCGCACAGGACGCAGCGCCCAAGGCGCTCGACGTGTTGTTGCAGACGCTCGGTCACATCGAGAGTCCGGATGCACAGGCCAACATTCTGCGAGGCATGAACGCCTCGCTCAAAGGTCGGCACGGTCTGGCCGCGCCCGCCGGATGGGATGCGCTCTACGAAAAGCTCAAGGCGAGTTCGAACGACGAGGTGCGGCGCCAGGCCCAAGCTCTGGCCGTGACTTTTGGCGGCAGCGCGGCGCTCGCGGAAATGCGCAAGATGCTGGTGGAGAGTACCGCCGACGGAGCCGCGCGCCAGGCGGCGCTCGAATCGCTCCTCGCGGCGAAGGATGCGGAGACGCTCCCACTGGTGCTCGAACTGGCGAAGCAACCGGGTCCGTTGCGCGATGCGGCGCTGCGCGGCTTGGCCAGCTATGACGACCTGCGGATCGCCGGTGCCATTCTGGGCATTTTCAAAGGACTGGATACGGCGGAAAAGCGTGACGCGCTCGATACGCTGCTCGCGCGTCCGACCAGCGCGCGTGCATTCCTCGCGGCCATCGATGCGCAAGTGCTGAACCGCACGGAGATCAGCGCTCCGACCGCCCGGCAGTTGCAGGATTTGCACGATCCCGAGGTCGATAAGTGGATGACGAAAAACTGGGGCGCGGTCCGCACGTCGCCGGCCGACAAGCAGGCGCAGATCGCGAAGCTCAAGACGTTCATCAGCACCGATTCGATCCTGCGCGCCGACGCCTCGCGCGGGCGGGCGATCTTCACGCAGACCTGCGCCATCTGCCACACGCTCTTCGGCTCCGGCGCGAAGATCGGACCGGAGTTGCCGGGCTCGTTTGAGGACATCGATTACCTGCTGCTCAATATCGTCGATCCTGACGCGATCATCGGGAAGGATTACCAGCAGGTGCTCATCCATACAAAGGACGGTCAGACCATGTCGGGCATCATCGCCTCCGACGATAACGCGGCGGTGACTCTCAAGTCGCTGGCCGGTGTCGTGACCGTGCAGCGGGCGGACATCGCCTCGATCGAAGTGAGCTCGCATTCGCTGATGCCGGAGGGACTGATCACCTCGCTCGACGAAGAAAGCGTGCGCGATCTTTTCCTCTACTTGCGCCAGCGTGCCCAGGTGCCGATGCTCGCGACGCCGGTGAACGCGGCAGACTTTTTCAACGGCAACGATCTCTCCCGCTGGCAGGTGAAGCGCGGAGATTGGAAGATCGAAAACGGCGAACTCGTTGGGCATGCGTCCGGCGAGCAGACGGCGGTATTATTGAGCGACATGGTGGCGGATTACTTCCAACTGACTGCGCAAATCAAAGTTTCCGGGGACAATGCCGTGGTGGAATTTGCCTTTCACGGCCGTGCGGACGTGCCGAAGTTTCAAGGTTGCTCGTTGAGCCTCGGTGGGCGGACGCCGGCCAACGTCTGGCGCTATGATGCTGGGAGCACGGCGGTGAGTGTGCCGGGTAAAGCGGTGGCCGCGCCGGACCAATGGGTCGAATGCCGCATCGAGTCGCACGGACGCGACGTGACGATGTCGCTCGGTGGACAGCCCGCTTTTCATTTGAACGATGCTCCAGCAGGTCGCAACGGGTTCGCCCTCTACTTGCGGGGCAGGGGAGCCGAGTTGCGGATGAAAGATGTGAAGCTGGAAATCACGGCGCATTGAGGTCATGCGGCGCATCGCCATTGGAGCCTGGCTGCTGCTCGCCGCACTGACGGCGCACGGCGAGGACTCACCCTTGGTGATGCTGTTCGATGGTGGCTTTGCTCCCCGCGGAGCGAGTTTTCGGGTGGCGTTTGGTTTTTCGGACATGAGTTCGGATGCGAAATCGGCGAAGGAGCCGCGGGCGCTGGCTTCGCCGGGTATGGAGCTGTCGGCCTTTGCCTGGTCCAGTCCGCAGGGGCCGACGGCGCGTCTGGAGATCTGCTGTGTGCAACACGCTGGGGGCCTCGGTGACGCCACGTTGGCGGCGGCGCGCTTACGGGTGACCAATCCCACCGATCATCTTTTCAAGACGAGCCTGGCCGTGGTGATCGCGCCGGAGGGCGGCATGCACGCCCTGGCCTTTGAACAACATAGCTTCCTGATCGAAGGGCGTGCGGTATTGGTGGCGGATACTCCTTCGCGTGGTGCCATCCTGGCAGCGTCGCCTTTCGCGCCGCGCCCGCTGACGCCGCAGGACGTGGCGCATGTCGAATCGGTGAAAGGCGAGTGCCGCGGGGAGATGCTCTTCGACCTCGCGCTGGCTCCCGGACAGACGCAAGTTTTGGGATTCATTTGCCCGGCGCACCTTCCGAAGGGAACCGAGCCGAAAATTGAATTCTATCGCACGCTCTCGGTGGATGAGCTGTTTGTTCAAGGGGAGAAGGAAACGGTTCAGCGGTAAGTCCTCAGCAGAGCGTGTGGCTCCTTGCGCCGTGGAAAGCGCGCGGCTACACCATTCGCGACGATGACCGCGATGAAATCGAAACCTCTTTTGCATTTGGTGTTGGGTGTCTTCTTGAGGGGCTGTGTCGTGGTGGTGCTGGTGGCGGTGGCGCGCCGCGCTGGCCTGTTCGGACCCAAACGCTCGCGGACTTGGAAGGAGCGATGCCTGAGCGACGTGCTCGCCCCGGTCTACATGCAACTCGACCGGACGAAACGCGCCTACCTGCGTTACAAGGAGAGCCATACCTACATGGAAGCCAAGGTGATCCGGGATGGAAATCTCGCCATCCGCGACACTCTCCTGGCCAATGCGCATTTGATTCCGCCAGCTCTCTTCGATGACGCGGCGAAATTGATCGAGCATTACGACCGGTGGTATGAGGAATTCGAGCGGCTGCGCCTGGCGGAGAAACCGGAACTCGAATCACGCTTCGTCTTCCTCGGACCGCAAGGACTGCGCTTTCCGAGCGATGCCGAGGCGCGCTTTCAAGAGGCGTTCCGGCAGTATTCGAGCGAGCTGTACCCTGCGGCGACCTAATCCCTCAATTCGCCGGTGGCGGGAGCAGACGGGTGATCTGCGCCGCGGCGTAGGCCGCGCCGAAACCATTGTCGATGTTCACCACGGTGACCCCGCTGCCGCAGGAATTGAGCATGCCGAGCAGCGCGGCCAGGCCGCCGAAGCTCGCCCCGTAGCCGACGCTGGTGGGCACGGCGATCACTGGCTTGCTCACCAGGCCCGCCACGGCGCTGGGCAGCGCTCCTTCCATGCCGGCGACGACAATCAGAACCGCACAGGCTTCCAGGCGGTCGCGCGCGGCCAACAGGCGGTGCACGCCCGCCACACCCACATCGGTAATGCGCTCCACGCTGTTGCCAAAGATTTCGAGCGTGACAGCCGCCTCATCCGCCACGGGCAGATCCGAAGTGCCGGCGCAGATCACACCGACGACGCCCTCGCTTTTCGGCCAGGGCTCAAGCTCCACGGTAAGACAGCGCGCCCGCTCGTGCCAGCGCGCCGCGGGAAACGCGGAAGAAAGCGCGCGGTGCTGCTCCACATTGGCCCGGCTCACGAGCAGCACGCCGTTCTTTTCCAAGAGCACGCGGCCGATGGCCAGCACCTCCTCCGGCGTCTTGCCCGCTCCGAAAATCACCTCGGGGAATCCGCAGCGCCGCGCGCGGTCGGTATCCACGCGGGCAAACCCGAGATCGACGAACGGCTCGGCCATCCGCTAGCTCGCTGGGATGTTCAGGATCAAGCGCATCGGCACCATGTGCGATTCGGCGAAGCCGTGCGACTTGAAGAACCGCTGGCCGTCCGCATTGAGGCGGTCGGTGAGCAGGGTGATGCGGGCGAAATCCTTCTTCTTCGCGTATTCGATGGCGTGCATCAGCAGCTTCTCGCCGAAGCGTTGCCCGCGATGGTCGCGGTGCACGATCACGTCCTCGAGCATGATCACGAAGCCGCCCTCCGCCGTGCTGATCGTGAAGAGCAGATTGATCATCCCGAGGATCGTCCCATTCTGCCTCAGGACGAAAATGCGCCCGCGATTCGGCTGCTCCAGGATCAGCCGCAAGCCGCGCATTTGCTTGGCGCGATTGGGGATAAAATCCGCCTCCTGAGTGAACAGGTCGAACAGGAGATCGGTGAGCTGCGGCAGGTCTTCCAGCGTCGCTTGCTCGATATGAGGGTCTTCATCCATGGGCAAAACGCGGGGCTTATCGCACAATAATCGCCCGCTGGAAAGGGCGGTGTGGAACAATCGGCGATTTTGCCTCGAAAAGCCTACTTCCAGTCCAGCGCCTTCAGGATTTCGTCCTTGGGCACGCGGTCGGTGAAGTCGGCGAAGGTTTCCTCGCCTTGCTTGCCGGTGGCGTAGACCTTCAGGAGCTTGTCGATGAAGAGGTGGACGTCCCTGGCAATGATCTTGCCCTTGAGCAGGTCGTTGAAGCGGCGGTTGGCGCCGAGGCGGCCGCCGATGAAGGCGTCGAAGGCATCGACCATCTCGCCGTTGATCTTGGTGCGGGCGCCGCGGAAGCCGATATCGGCGATCTGATGCTGGCCGCAGCTCGACGGGCAGCCGCTGAAGTGGATGCGGATCTTGTCGTGATACCAACTGGAGTTGTTCTCGAGCTGGGTGATGAGCTCCAGCATGCGGTTCTTCGTCTCGGAGACGGCCAGATTGCAAAACTCGATGCCGGTGCAGCTCACGCAACCCTTGCGGAAGTTGGTGGGCTGATAGTCGAGGCCTAGCTCGTCGAGCTCGGCCTTGAGCGCGGCAACATTAGCCTCCAACACATTGACGATGAGCAGGTTCTGCTTGTTGGTCAGGCGGATCTGGTCCTGCCCGGGCGCGCAGTACTTCGCCGCGAGGCGGCTGACGTGGCCGAGCCCCTTGTTGCGCAGGCGGCCGCCGGGGAAGCAGACGCCGACCCAGAAGAGACCGGGCTGCTTCTGCGGGTGCACGCCGATGTGATCGGTCTCCTGGTCCTTGATGACCGTGAAATCACTGTGCCGCTCCAGCTTGAAGGGGAGCAATTCCTCCACCTTCTCGGCGAGATACTCGCCGCCGCCGTTTTCGCCGCCGCCCAGCTTCCACCAGTCCTCGATGAGGAACTTGAAGCGGGCGTTGTTGCGCTTGAGGCGGTAACCGTGGTCGCGGAAGAGGATGCTCGCCGCCTCGACGACCGGCCAGACCTGCTCGGGCTTCAGGAAGACGGGCAGCAGCTTGGCCAGCT
>NZ_JBDUCX010000259.1:0-9218 GCF_040003245.1 Chthoniobacter sp. | reverse complement strand
GCCTCGCTGGTAGAGTGTGCTGAAGGGCTCGGGCGCGAATTCCGGGCGGTCTTCCACCGAGGCGAGGGCGCGGTGCATCTCGGCGGTGCGCTCGCCGAGCTGGCGGGCGCGTCCACGATAGACTCCGCCAATGAGCTCGACCGCGGCGGTCGCGTCGAAATCGCGGCGCGCTTCCAGGACGCGATCGAAGTAGCGAGCGAGCGCGTCGAGCGTGTAGGTCCAGCCATCGCCTTGATTGACGACGAAACCGAAGAGCATGCCGATGGCGGCATCACCGGCCTTGTCCACGAGCGTGAGGCCGCCGGCGTACGGCGGCACGCAGGAGAGGCGCGCTTCTTCGCCGAGCAGGCGAGTCACTTCCACATCGGGATGCGGCCCGCGCTCGAACTTGCGCAGGATCTTCAAGTGCCAGGTATCGCCGCAGGCGATCGAGGTGTTCGATTGATCGACGCTGACCAGACGCGTATTGAGGAGAGCCCGGTCGAGGGCGGCGGGATCGAAGGCCGCTTCCTTCGTACCGACCAGGCGCGTGCGGCCGGAAGCTCCGGCTTCACCGGCGATGAGGCGGAGCAACGCGGCGCGAGTCTCGGGCAGATGCAGCGCGTCGCAGAGCGACTGCTCGCCGTCGAGACGCGCGATGATCGCCTGCGGCGTCTCGGCAGTGAGGCGCGTGGTGGTGGTCTCGTCGGCAATCGCGACCGGGAGCAGATAGCTCTCCGGGAGCCCATCGGTAAAGGCGACGTCGATCACCAGGAGCCGGGCCGCGGAGGCGTCGCCGCCGATGGCGACATTCTGCACGATCTTGAGTTCCCGCAGGACGCGTTCTTTTCCGCCGAACCAGCGCCGTGTCGGAACATAGGCGGGCAACACATCGCGCTCGAGGCGCTTCAGCAAGCCACTGCTCCAGGCGGGAGCCACCTTGAGTTCGGGCGGAGTCCAGACGGCTTCCACCGCGGCGGTGGCGGGAGCGGGACGCAAGGCGAACCAATAGAATCCATGGGGCCCGAGGGTGAAGACCGCAGGCGTTTGCTTGATTTCCGGGAAGCTGGCGTGCCCGAAAAGTTCCTCCGGCACGAGGCCGGCGAAGGCGGCGAGATCGAGTTCCACGACTTGGGAAAAGCGCGCGAGATTGGCGACGACGAGCACGACCTCGTCGCCGAGCTTGCGCACGTAGGCCAGGACCTTGGCATTGTCGGGATGCAGAAACTCGATCGTCCCGCTGGCAAAGGCGGCCACCTTTTCCCGCACGCGCAGGAGCCGGCGCATCCACCAGAAAAGGGAGGAAGCATTGCGCTGCTGGTTTTCCACATTGACCGACTCGTAATGGTATTCCGGGTCGATGACCGTGGGCAGATAGAGCTGCTGCGGATTGGCCTTGGAAAAGCCCGCGTTGCGGTCCGGCGACCACTGCATGGGGGTGCGCACGCCATTGCGATCGCCGAGGTAGAAGTTGTCGCCCATGCCGATCTCGTCGCCGTAGTAGATGATGGGCGTGCCGGGCAGGGAGAAGAGGAGCGAATTAATGAGCTCGATCTTGCGGCGGTTGTTGCCGAGCAGCGGCGCAAGGCGGCGGCGGATGCCGAGATTGATGCGCGCGCGGGTGTCCTCGGCGTAGACGCGATACATGTAATCGCGCTCCTCGTCGGTGACCATCTCCAGGGTCAACTCATCGTGATTGCGCAGAAAGATGGCCCACTGGCAGTTCTCCGGGATCGCCGGGGTCTGGTCGAGAATGTCGATGATCGGGAAACGGTCCTCCATTTGCAGCGCCATGAACATCCGGGGCATGAGCGGGAAGTGGAACTCCATGTGGCACTCGTCGCCCTTGCCGAAATATTCGACGGCGTCTTCCGGCCATTGATTGGCCTCGGCGAGGAGCATGACACCCGGGAACTTTTCATCGATATGGGCGCGCAGCTTGCGGATGAAGCCGTGCGTTTCCGGGAGGTTTTCGCAATTCGTGCCCTCGCGCTCGTAGAGATAGGGAATGGCGTCGAGGCGCAGGCCGTCCACGCCCATGGCCAGCCAGAAATCGAAGGCCCGGAAGAGTTCCGCGTGCACGAGCGGGTTGTCGAAATTCAGGTCGGGCTGGTGGGCGTAGAAGCGGTGCCAGAAATAGGCTTTCGCGACCGGGTCCCACGTCCAGTTCGAGGGCTCAAAGTCCTTGAAGATGATGCGCGCGTCGCGGTATTTGCGCGGGTCGTCGCTCCAGACGTAGAAGTCGCGCTCGGGCGAGCCTTTCGGCGCGCGGCGGGCGCGCTGGAACCAGGCGTGCTGGTCGGAGGTGTGATTGAGCACCAGTTCGGTGATGACGCGGAGACCGCGCTCGTGGGCGAGATCAAGGAAGGCGCGGAAGTCATCCATCGTGCCGTAGCTGGGATTGACGGCGAAGTAGTCCGCGATGTCGTAGCCATCATCCTTGAGCGGCGATGGATAGAACGGCAGCAACCACAGCGCGGTGACACCGAGGTCGGTGAAATAATCGAGCCGGTCGATCAACCCGCGAAAGTCGCCCAAGCCATCACCGTCGCTATCCATGAAGGTCTTGACGTGGAGTTCGTAAATGACGGCGCTCTTGAACCAAAGGGGATCTGACATCTCCGTTAGTTACGTGACAAAGCCCCACTTTGCGCGCATAAACACAACCCAAAGCGGTTGTTCGTGCGTATGCTGTAGCGATGACAGGGAGAAAATTTTCACAGGGAGCAGAGTTCGGCAGCAGCGGTGTGCACTATCGAGTCTGGGCACCAAAGTCGGAACGCGTGGCCGTGCGGATCACCGCTGCGGCTGGCGCTACCCGGACGCTGCCGCTGGCCGGAGAAACCGACGGCTATCATAGCGTCCTCGACTCCGATGGGGTGGCCGGGGACCGATTTGCGTATGAATTGAACGGAGGCGGGGCATTCCCCTGCCCCGCTTCGCGGTTTCAGCCAGAGGACGTTTCGGGGCCTTCCATGGTCATCGATCCACAGACGTTCTCTTGGACGGACCAGGAGTGGTTGCGGCCGGCGTTTCGCGAACTGGTCATTTACGAGCTGCATGTGGGGACCTTTACGCCGGACGGCACCTATCGCGCGGCGATGGAGCGGCTGCCCTACCTGCGGGAACTTGGCGTCAACGCGCTCGAAGTGATGCCCCTCGCGGATTTTCCCGGAGAATACAACTGGGGCTACGACGGAGTGCGCCTTTATGCACCGGCACGAGTGTATGGGCAGCCGGATGATTTGCGCGCGCTGGTGGATGCCGCGCACGGGCACGGTCTCGCCGTGATCCTCGACGTGGTCTACAATCACTTTGGGCCGGATGGAAACTTCCTGAAGCAATTTTCCCCGGACTATTTCGAAGGCCGCCATCACACGCCGTGGGGCGAAGCGATCAACTTCAGTCGCAGCCCGCAGGTTCGCGCCTACTACGAGGACAATATCCTCTACTGGATGGACGAGTTCCACATCGACGGCTTTCGCCTCGACGCCACCCACACGATTTTCGATGACTCACCGCGGCATATCCTCGCGGAGCTGGCGGAGATCGCCCACGCCCGCGGCGGCTATATCATCGCCGAGGACGAGCAGAACCTGGCCAAAGTGATCGAGTCGCCGGCAGAGGGCGGGATCGGGATGAACGCCGTGTGGGCGGACGACTTTCATCACACCGTGGATGTCGCGCTGATCGAGGGCTCCATGTATACCGGCACCTTTGAAGGCAAGCTGCACGAGCTCGTCAATACCTTGAAAAACGGCTGGGTCCACCCACCGCCGTGGCCGGCCGGAGGGCCCAGAATGAATACTGCGTGCGCCCATCTGCCGCCGGAAAAATTTGTCTTCTGCATCTCGAATCACGACCAGAGCGGCAATCGCGCCTTCGGGGAACGGATCAACCACTTCATCTCCGCGGAAACCTACCGGGCCGCAAGCGCACTGCTTTGCCTCGTGCCCTACACACCGTTGATTTTCATGGGCCAGGAATGGGGCGCCTCCACGCCCTTTCTCTATTTCACCGATCACCATGACGAACTCGGCCACCTCGTCGCGGAAGGGCGGCGGCGCGATCTCCGGAAATTTCCCATTTTCGAAAGAGAACTGGCCGAGCGGGATTTTCCCTCGCCGCAAGCCCGCGAGACGTTTGAGCAATCGAAACTCCAGTGGGAGGAAGCGGGACAGGCTGGCCATGGCGCCTGCCTGCGGCTGTATCGCGCGGCGCTTCGTTTGCGCCGGGAGCATGGAGTTTTTCGTCCGCACGATCGAGCGCGCACGAAAGTCGCGGAACTCTCCTGCGAGGTGCTGGCGATTCGCGCGCGGAGCGAGACCGAGGAATGGCTGCTCCTCTGCGACCTGCGCGGCGGCCATCGCGGTGATTTGCGCGCCGAGTCTTTCTGCGCGCTCCCAGCGGGTCGCCAATGGCATCCTGTCTTTTCCAGTAATGCTCCTGAGTTCGGCGGACCCGAGCCGGGCGGCTACGACCCGGTGAGCGGACACATCGTTTTCCAACATCCGGAGGTGCTCGTTCTGCGAGCCGAATGACATGCCCGCATCCATCCCCACCGCCACCTACCGCTTCCAGTTTCACCTGGGCTTCACCTTTCGCGATGCCCTCGCGCTGGCGCCCTATCTGGACGACCTGGGAATCAGCCACGTCTACGCGTCGCCCATTTTCCGCGCGATGCCCGGCAGCACGCATGGTTACGACATTTGCGATCACAATGCGCTGAACCCGGAAATCGGGACGCGGGAGGAATTCGATGCACTGATCGCCGAGCTGCACCGCCGAAAGATCGGCTTCATCGTGGATTTCGTGCCCAACCACATGGGCATCGCCGAGACGCAGAACCACTGGTGGATGGACGTCCTCGAAAACGGTCCAGCCTCGCCCTACGCGCGTTTTTTCGACATCGACTGGATGCCGCTCAAGCGCGAACTCGAGAACAAGGTGCTGCTGCCCGTCCTGGGCGATCAATACGGGCGTGTGCTGGAGCGGGGTGAACTCAAAGTGCACTTCGAAGCGGGAAGTTTCTGGCTGGACTACTATGCTTTGCGTTTGCCGCTGGGGCCGCGCTCGACCCGCCCGTTGTTGAAGCGCGCGGACGACTTGCTGGCGGATGCTCCCGTCGAGCTCAAAAGCATTCTCACGGCCATCGAGCATCTGCCGCCGACCACGGAAACCGATCCCGAGAAAATCGCCGAGCGACGGCGGGAAAAGGACGTGATTCGCGCGCGACTCGGCCAGCTTTGCGAGAACTCGCCGGCGGTGCAGGAAGCCATCGCGCGGGCGTTGACCGAACTGCACGACACCGGCGACCCCGCGAGCTTCGATCGGCTCGATGCGTTGATCAGCAGCCAGCCGTACCGGCTCAGCTCCTGGAAAGTGGCCGCGGAGGAAATCAATTATCGCCGATTCTTCGACGTCAACACCCTCGCGGCCATCCGCATGGAGTTGCCCGAGGTTTTCGATGCGACGCACCGGCTCCTCTTCGAACTGATCGGCAACGGCTCCGTGAACGGGGTGCGTATCGATCACATCGATGGGCTGGCCAATCCGCGCGAGTATCTGCGCAATCTCCAGACGGGCGCCAGCGGTGCGCTCGGCTCCCCCACGGAAAAGCACGCGATTTATCTGTTGGTGGAGAAAATCCTCGGTCCCAGTGAAAAGCTCCGCGCCGACTGGCCGGTGCACGGCACCACGGGATACGAGTTTGCCAACCAGGTGATCGAGACGCAAGTGGACCGGGCGGCGGAACGCACCTTGACCGAGACTTACAATCGCTTTGTGGGTCGCCAGCTCGATTTCCATGAACTCGTGTATCGCTGCAAGAAGCTCGTGATGCAGGTGTCCATGGCCAGCGAAGTCAATGTGCTGGGACACCTGCTCAACCGCCTTTCAGAGAGCCACCGCTGGTATCGCGATTTCACCGTGAACGCGCTCACCGCTGCGGTCCGGGAAATGATCGCGTGCTTCCGCGTATACCGGACCTACCTGGTGCCGGGTGAACCGCCGGCAGAGGCCTGCGTGCGAGTCATCTACCGGGCCCTCGCGGAGGCGCGACGTCGCAATCCCGCGTTCGAGCGCACTGTCTTCGAGTTTCTGCGCGACGTGCTCCTGCCACCGGAGCCGAATCCGCACCCCGTCGATGAAACATTGCGGCAGGAGTTCGTCCTGAAGTTCCAGCAGTGCACCAGCCCTATTGCCGCCAAGGGCGTGGAGGACACCGCTTTCTACCAATATCACCGGCTCATCGCCCTGAACGAGGTGGGCGGCGAACCCAGTGATTTCGGAGCGACGGTGGACACCTTTCACCGCCAGAACGCCGCCCGCCTGGCGGAGTTTCCGCATTCCATGCTGGCCACTTCCACCCACGATACCAAGCGCAGCGAAGACGTGCGTGCGCGACTGGCCGTGCTCTCCGAGATGCCGAAGGAATGGGGACAGGCGCTGCGCCGCTGGCACACCGCCAACCAAAAGCACCGCAGCAAGATCGACGGCGAATGGGCGCCCGATCACAACGAGGAAGCGCTGCTCTACCAGACCCTCCTCGGCTCATGGCCCCTGGAGCCGCTCGACGACCAGACGCGGCCCACCTACGTGCAGCGCATCCAGGATTACATGGTGAAAGCCCTGCATGAAGCCAAGGTGAACAGCAGTTGGATCGAACCGAACGAAGCGTGGGACAAGGCGGTGTGCGAGTTCGTCGCGAAGATCCTTGAGCCCAGTCCAAGCAATCGATTCCTCGTGACTTTCGCGCCTTTCGCCGAGCGGCTGGCCACAGCGGGAGCGATGAATTCGCTCGCGCAAACGATGCTCAAGCTCACGGTGCCCGGCATGCCGGATTTCTATCAAGGATCCGAGTTGTGGGATCTCAGCCTGGTGGATCCGGACAATCGCCGGCCGGTGGATTACGGGCGTTGCCGGGAACAATTGGCCGCAGTATCCAGGGAGGTATCGCCCTCCTGGCTTCTGGAAAATTGGCGCGACGGGCAGATAAAAATGCATCTCATTCGGACCCTGCTCCATTTCCGACGACAGAACTCCACGCTCTTTGTGGAGGGAAGTTATACGCCCGTGACCCTGAAGGGGGAATGGGCGGACTGCGTCGTCGCGTTTGAGCGCGAGATTTCGGGAATGACACTGCTGGTCGTGGCACCACGACTGACCTCGCGGATCGGCTTTCCGCCCTGCGGCGAGCAATGGGGCGACACGGGGCTCGAACCACGAGTGTCACGGGATTGGGTCGATCTGCTGACCGGAAACAAATTCCACAACGGCAACCCCTTGCGAATGGCGGATGTCCTCAAGGAATTCCCGGTAGCAGCGTTACTCGCCACCCCATAGGGAGCGGCTGTCCTGCTCAATGTTCCGGGCGCTGCGATTCCGAGGTCAGCAATCTCTGCCAGTGCTCCGGATAAACGGCACAACCTTCCGACCACCAGACCGTTCCGGTCCAGATGCCCCCCTTTCGGCTGCCGTCGGAGAAATAGAGCCGGACCGCCTTGTAAGGCTCAGGTTTGGTGGTTGCGGCGTCATAAATTGGATTCTTTTGATCTGCCATGCGCGAGCCCGTTTCGGGGCTCACGACCCCGACGGATGTCTGTCAGATTGTGTGGCAAAAAACGCGATGCGAAGGGCGAATACTTCCTCCTTTCACTGTATCTCGATCGCCAATGACCGAGCCCCAACACTCCGATAACGCCATTTTAGCAGGTGGAGAATTTTCACTGTCGACAGGCATCCGCTGGAGTTTGGCGGGCCGATAAGACAATAATGGTCATGCTTGATAACCGCGCCCTGTGTTCCACTGGCAGGAACGGTCGTCACCCTGCATCGTTTCCCCCCAGTGCATTTCGCCCAGCCTAAGCCCTGCTAGCACCTTATGGATAAGCCTGAACCCTCCACCGCCGTTCTCGCCACCCCGCTCGAAGGTCCCGAGGATCCGCCAAAAACGGCAACCAACGGAACGAACCACTCCCAGGAGGAACGGGATCGATCCCTGGACATTCTCGAAGCCATGCTGGCGCTGCGCAGCGGCAATTTCTCGGCGCGACTGCCGGCCGGGTGGACGGGCGTCCACGGCAAAATCGCTGACGCCTTCAACGATGTGGCCACGATGAACAAGCGGCGCTCAGAGGAAACGACAAGGGTGTGCCGCGTGGTGGGCAAGGAGGGTAAACTCAAGCAGCGGATCCGCGTGCCGGGCCTGGTCGGCGAATGGGGCGAGGAAGTTGAAATGCTGAATGGCCTCGTCGACGACCTGGTGTGGCCGGTCACAGAGGTCACCCGCACCATCGGCGCGGTCGCCAAGGGGGATTTGACCCAAGCGATGGCCCTGGATGTAGACGGACGACGACTCGAGGGCGAGTTCCTGCACTCTGCGAAGCTCGTGAACCGAATGATCGATCAGCTCTCCGTTTTCACTTCAGAAGTGACGCGCGTGGCCCGCGAAGTGGGCACGGAAGGCAAACTCGGCGGCCAGGCGCAGGTCAAGAATGTGTCCGGTGCATGGAAGGAACTGACGGAAAGCGTGAACTTGATGGCGGTCAACCTCACGGCGCAGGTGCGCAACATCGTGGACGTGACCATCGCGGTGGCCAACGGTGACCTTTCCAAGAAGATCACCGTGGACGTGCGCGGCGAAATTTTGCAGCTCAAGGAGGCGATCAACACCATGGTCGACCAATTGCGCTCCTTCGCCTCGGAAGTGACGCGCGTGGCGCGCGAAGTCGGCACCGAAGGGCGGCTGGGCGGACAGGCGGTGGTGCCGGGTGTCGCGGGCACATGGAAGGATCTGACCGACTCGGTGAATGCGATGGCCTCCAACCTCACGGCGCAGGTGCGTAACATTGCGGCGGTGACCACAGCCGTGGCGCGCGGCGACCTTTCGCGTAAAATCACCGTCGAGGTGAAAGGTGAAATTCTGGAGCTGAAAGAGACGATCAATACGATGGTCGATCAGCTCAACGGCTTTGCGGCCGAGGTGACGCGCGTCGCTCGCGAAGTGGGCACGGAAGGCAAGCTTGGCGGGCAGGCGCAGGTGTCGGGCGTCGCGGGCACCTGGAAAGATCTGACGGACAACGTGAATTCGATGGCCTCGAACCTCACCGGCCAGGTGCGCAACATCGCCGACGTGGCGACCGCCATCGCCCGTGGCGACTTGTCGCGCAAGATCACGGTGGACGTGAAGGGCGAGATCCTGGAGTTGAAAAACACCATCAACACGATGGTCGATCAGC
>NZ_JBDUCX010000258.1:0-9222 GCF_040003245.1 Chthoniobacter sp. | reverse complement strand
TCGACCTGAAGATGGACGCGCCGCTGGAGATTCGCGGGCCCTACAAGCCGATCTCGACGAACGTCCCCGGCATCCAGATTTCCGAACACATGCCGCGTTGCGCGCGGATCATGGACAAGCTGATCCCGATCCGCACGATGGTCGGTTCGATGACCGGCGATCACGATTCGCACATCTGCTACACCGGCCGTTCTGCGAAGGGTGTGGTCGCGCCGCCCGGCGGCTGGCCCTCCATCGGCTCGGTGATGACGAAGCTGTGCGCCGAGAGCGCCCGGGAGGTGCCGCCCTTCGTTGGCCTCGCGCCGAATGCCGGGCATCCGCCCTACGGCTCGCCGGGCCATCCGGGTTTCCTCGGTCCGTCGTATGCGGCTTTCCGTCCCAATGGCGCGGGCATGAGCGATCTCGTGCTCAACGGCATCACCAGCGACCGCCTCGCCGACCGCCAGAAGCTGCTCGCGAGCTTCGATAAATTTCAACGTGACGTGGACAACAGCGGCCTGATGAGCGCGCTCGATGTCTTCGATCAGCGGGCCTTCGACGTGCTGACCTCGAGCAAGCTGCTCGACGCGCTCGATGTCTCCAAGGAAGACCCGAAAGTGCGCGAGCGTTACGGCAAGGGCGACCCGAAGAATTACGGCGACGGCGCACCGCGCAACAACGAGCACTTTCTCGTCGCGCGACGCTTGATCGAGGCCGGGGCCCGCTGCGTGACGATGAACTTCGGGCGCTGGGATTTCCACGCGCGGAACCACTCGGAGTTGCTCACGCACCTGCCGCTATTTGATCAAGGATACAGCGCGCTGATCGAGGATCTGCATGCGCGCGGGCTCGACAAGGATGTCGCTGTGGTGGCGTGGGGCGAGTTTGGCCGCACGCCGACGATCAACAAGGACGGCGGGCGCGATCACTGGCCGCGCGTGGGCTGTGGTGTCGTCGCGGGCGGCGGTTTCAAGACCGGGCAGGTCATCGGCGCGACCGATCGCCTCGGTGGTGAGCCGATCGAGCGGCCGGTGCATTTCGGTGAAGTCTTCGCCACGCTCTACCACTGGCTGGGGATCGATTTGAACAACGTGACGCTGCCGGATCTTTCCGGGCGCCCGCAGTACCTGGTCGATGGCTGGCAGCCCATGAAAGAACTGATCTGATCGTGAAATATCCCCCCATCTTCCTCACGTGCTTTTTTGCGATGACAGCCGCCGTCCTGGCGAAGCCGGCGAGTTTGCAGATCGAAGCCACCGGCGCGCCTGAACTCACGTTGCGGGGCAAGGACGCGCGCCAGCAATTGCTCGTTACTGCGAAGCTCGACGACGGGGCGATTCGCGACTTCACGCACCAGGTCACCTACAGCGCCGCGCCCGCAGGCATCGTGAAGGTGGATGAGGGCGGGATTGTTTCACCGGTGGCCAATGGCGCGGTGACGATCACGGCGGAAGCAGACGGGGTGACGGCCACGCTGGTCGCCCATGTCGAGGACGCGAGTCACGCGGAGCCGATCAATTTCGCCAACCAGATCGTGCCGATCTTTACCAAGGCCGGCTGCAATGCGGGCGGCTGCCACGGCAAGGCGAGCGGCCAGAATGGTTTCAAGCTTTCGCTGCTCGGTTTCGAACCGGCGGAGGATTACGAACACATCGTGAAGGAAGCGCGCGGGCGGCGCGTTTTTCCGGCGGCGCCGGAGAACAGCCTGCTGCTGCTCAAGGGGCTTAACGCCACGCCGCACGGCGGCGGCAAGCGGCTCGATGCGAAGTCCGACGACTATGAATTGCTCGTCCGCTGGATCGCGCAAGGCCTGCCCTACGGCAAGGATAGCGATCCGAAGGTGGCCAAAATCGAGGTCCTGCCCAAGCAACGCACGATGGCGCTGAAGGGCGAACAGCAACTCGTGGTGCTCGCCCGTTACACGGACGGCAGCGTGCAGGATGTGACGCGCAGCGCGCTCTACGAGCCCAATGAAAAGAGCATGGCCGAGGCCGACGAGGGCGGACATGTGAAGCTCTTCGAGCAGCCCGGCGACGTCGCCATCATGGTCCGTTACCAGGGCCGGGTCGCCACGTTCCGCGCGACCGCGCCGCTCGGTGCGACCGTGGAAAATCTGCCGCCGTCCCGCAATTACATCGACGACCTCGTCTTCGCCAAGCTCAAGGCGATGGGCATGCCGCCGTCCGACCCGTGCGATGACGCGACGTTCATCCGGCGCGTGAGCCTCGACATCGCGGGCCGGCTGCCGAGCCTCGACGAGTCGCAACGCTTCCTTGCGGATGCCGATCCGGCGAAACGCGACAAGTTGATCGATGCCTTGCTCGCCAGCCCGGAATACGCCGATTACTTCGCCAACAAGTGGAGTGCGCTGCTGCGCAACAAACGCGCGAAGCCGGCGGATGCGCCGATGAATTTCGCGTTCTTCGACTGGCTGCGCGACAGCCTGCGGGCCAACCGGCCTTACAACGTCATCGCGCGCGACCTGCTCACCGCGACGGGAGACGTGGCGGAGAATCCACCGGTCGCGTGGTATCGCCAGGTGAAAGAGCCGCAGCAGGAAGTGGAGGACATCGCGCAGCTCTTCCTCGGCATGCGCATGCAGTGCGCGCAGTGTCATCATCATCCCTTCGAGAAGTGGAGCCAGAACGACTATTACAGCTTTTCCGCGTTCTTCACGCAGGTGGGCCGCAAGCCCACGACGACGAAGGAGAACGAAGCCATCTTCCACCGGCGCGGCGTGGCGACAGCGATCAACAAGAAGACCAAACTGCCCGTGCGCCCCGCCGCCTTGATCACCGGACCGCTGGAGATCGCGGCCGACGACGATCCGCGCGTGGCGCTCTCGAACTGGATGAGCGACCGCGCCAATCCCTTCTTCGCGCGCACGCTGGTGAACCGCTACTGGAAGCACTTTTTCAATCGCGGCATCGTCGAACCCGAGGACGACATGCGCGAGACGAACCCGCCCTCGAACCCCGAACTGCTCGACGCGCTCGCGCAGCATTTCATCGACAGTGGCTATGACTTGAAGGTGCTCATCCGCGACATGACGCATTCGCAGACTTATCAGCTCAGCGCGGTGCCGAATCACTACAACAGCGCCGACCGGCAGAACTTTTCCCGCTATTACGCGAAGCGCCTCGGCGCTGAAGTGCTCTACGATTCGATCAACGAAATCACGCGCACGCCAGGCACCTTCCCCGGCATGCCCGCGGGAACGCGCGCGATCTCGCTGCCGGACAACAGCTTCAATGCCGGCTCCTACTTCCTGACCGTCTTTGGCCGGCCGGAGAGCTCGAGCGCTTGCGAGTGCGAACGCACGCAGGAGGCCAGCCTCGCGCAGGCGCTGCACCTTCTCAACGCGAAGGACATCCAGGACAAGCTGGCTTCGGACTCCGGTGCCGCGGCCAAGTTGATGGCCGATCCGCGGAGCGATGAAGAGAAGCTGCGTGAGTTGTATCTGGCCGCCTATTCGCGCGCGCCGGAAGCGCACGAGCTCGAGCTCGCCAAGGCCTATCTCGACAAGCCGCGCAAGGGCACCGATGGGCAGCCGGTCGATGCGGTGAAAAGCAAGCGGATGGGCTACGAGGACATTCTCTGGGCGATCCTGAACACGAAGGAATTTCTCTTCAATCACTAGGCAGGAATGGCCGCGCGTTCTACCCCCCTTCTTGGCGCCATCGTCGCCGCGTGCTTGCTCGCTACGCGGGCTTGGGCAGTGGAACTGCCGGTCATCCGTCTCGACACGGTGTTTCCGCCGGGGGGCAAAGCGGGCTCGGAAGTCGAGGTGGCGATCACCGGAGCGGACCTCGAGGAAGCGAAGGAACTGCACTTTTCCAATCCCGGCATTACCGCCGAGCAGAAGGACAAGAAATTCGTCGTGAAGATCGCGCCGGGCGTGCCGGTCGGGGTTTACGATGTGCGCGTGGCTGGTCTGCTCGGCATCTCGAATCCGCGGGCTTTCGTCGTCGGCGATCTGCCGCAGGCGAGCAAGACCGGCGTCCACAACACGCCGGAAAGCGCGATGGAATTGCCGCTCGATTCCGTCGTTGCGGGAGCCGCGACCGCGGCGGTTGCTGATTATTTCAAATTCACCGCGAAAAAGGGACAACGTCTGTTATGCGAGTGTGCTGCGCTGGAAATCGATTCCCGCCTGACGCCGGTGCTGACCGTTCTCGATGCGACCGGCCGCGAACTCGAAACGAGCCGCCGTGGTGGATTGCTCGACTTCACCGCGCCCGCCGACGGCACCTATTTACTCAAGCTTCATGACGTCGCGTTTGCCGGCAGTGGCGAGTATTTTTACCGCGTCGCGCTGACGACGGGCCCGCATATCGACTTCGTCTTTCCGCCCTGCGGTCAGCCCGGCGCGAAGGGAAAGTTCACGCTCTACGGTCGCAATCTGCCCGGCGGCGCACCGGCGAACCTCGCCGGCCGCGACGGTAAGCCGCTCGAAAAACTGGAGGTTGAGATCGATGTGCCCGCGACGGGCGACTCGCATGTGGATGGGCTCTCGAATTCCGCTGCGGCGGCCATCGACGGCTTTTCCTATCGATTGTCTTCGCCGCACGCCTCGAATGCGGTTTTCGTCGGCTTCACCAACGAAACGGTGGTCGCCGAGCACGAACCCAACAACAGTCCGGGTGAGGCCCAGAAAATTACGCTGCCTTGCGAAGTAGCGGGCCAATTCTTTCCCGCGGGCGACGCCGACTTCTACACCTTCGACGCGAAGAAGGGCGACGTGTGGTGGATCGAAATGATTTCCCAGCGGCTGGATCTGCCGACGAATCCTTTCGTGTTGGTTCAGCGGGATACGGCGGATGTGCAGGAAGCTTACGGCGCGGACACGAACATCGGCGGCGTTCGTTTTAGTACGGCCAGCAACGATCCGGCGCTCCGCTTCGAGGCGAAGGAGGACGGCGCGTATCGGGTGAAAGTGTGCGACCTCTTCGGCAATTCGCGGAGCGACCCGCGCAATGTTTATCGTCTCGTCCTGCGCAAGGAGTCGCCGGACTTCCGGTTAATGACCGTCGCCGAACCGCCGCCGGAAAAGAAGGATGACCGCAAGGCCGAGCCGTTCACCGCGCTGCTGCGCGGCGATGGCACGATCGGGATCAAGGTCCTCGCCTTTCGCCGCGATGGTTTCGCAGGTGAGATTGAATTGCACGCCGAAGGCCTTCCGACCGGAGTCACCTGTCAGCCCACGAAGATCGCGGCGGGCGCGAGTGAGGGCGTCGTTTTGCTGACCAGTGGGGAGAAGCCGGAGCGCTGGGCCGGTGCGATTCGCGTGATTGGGAAGGCGAAAGTCGGTGACGCTGAGTTGGTGCGCGACGCACGGGGTGGCGCCGTTTGCTGGACGGTGGCCGATGCCAACGTGGACGCCGTTCGTCCACGGCTCACGCGGGATATTGCCCGGCGGTGAGCGCCGCGGAATCGGCTCCGGTGAGCGTGACGACGACGGAAGACAAACATTGGGAGATCGCCGCCGGCAGCAAGATCGACATCCCGCTGAAAATTACCCGGCGGGGCGAATTCAAGGAGGCGCTGAAGCTGAAGGCGACCGGTGCGCCCGGGCTCGAGCCGGCGAAAGAGATCGACGTGGCGGCCAACGCGAATACCGCCACCGCGACCATCGACCTCGCGACCGCGAAGATTCCGAGCGGCGAATACACCGTCCATTTTCAGGCGCAAACCAAAGGCAAATTCCGCGGCAAGGATGTGATCACGACGATCTACTCCGCACCGATCCGCATCGCGGTGCAGCCGGCGCCGCCCAAGCAACCATGAAGATCTTCGCGCCTTTCGCTCTCACCATCGTGCTCACCGGCTCGGCGGCCTTCGCGGCCAAGGCGCCGATCGCCATTGCCGAGCCGAAGCGGGCGACCGCCGTCGATTTCGATCGCGAGGTGCGGCCCTTCCTGAGCGATAATTGCCTCTCGTGCCATTGCCAGACGACCACGAAAGGCGGGCTGAATCTCGAGACACCGGAACTCATGCTCAAGGGTGGCGACTCGGGTGCCGCCATCACACCGCAGAAGGGCAGCGAAAGCCTCATCCTGCAAGCGGCGGCGCATCTCGACAACGATCTCGCGATGCCGCCGCGCGACAACAAGGCGAAAGCGAAGAACCTCACGCCGGAGCAGCTCGGCTTGCTCAAGCTTTGGATCGACCAGGGGGCGAAAGCGTCGCCGAAGACCGAGCGAATCGTGCAGTGGCAGCCGCTCGCGGAGAGCCTCGGCGCGATTTTTGCCGTCGCCGTCACCGGTGACGGACAGTTTGCCGCGTGCGCGCGCGAGAATCGGATCTTCATTTATCACGTGCCATCGGGCCGGCTCGTGGCCACCGAAGCGGGCCACCGCGACCAGGTGAACGCCCTCGCTTTTAGTCCGGATGGCACGCTGATGGCCTCGGGTGACTATCGTGAAGTGAAGCTTTGGCGGCGCACCCCGATGGCGGGCAAACCGGCGCAGCCACTCGCACCAAACGAAAGCTCCAAGCTGGCGCGCGTCGACGGGAAGACTCTCGTGCTGCTGAACGCCGAAGGGAAACAGGTCGGGCAGGTGGATCATGGCGAAGCGATCGTCGCGTTTGCGCTGCGCGGAGATGGGCAGCGCATTGTCACTGCCGGCGGGAATATTGCGAAGCTGTGGAGTGCGGATGGGAAACCAATCGCCGAGCTGCGGGGCAACCGCTATGCCCGGGAATTTGCCGACCAACAGGATCGCGCTCTGCAAATCGAGACGGGCAATGTCGCCTATCGCAAAGACGCCGTGGATGCCGCGCAGAAAGCGCTGCAAGTGGCGCAGGATCGCGTGAAGAAATCGACGGAGGCCATTGTGCCGAAGGAACAGGACGTCGCCGCCAAACAAAAAGGAATGGCCGATGCCAAGGCGGGCAAGGTTGCGGCCGATCAAGCGCTGGTGGCTGCGGAAACGGAGCTGAAGAATGCCGAGGCGAAATTGCAGGATGCGGCGGCCAAGGCCGCGAAGCTGGCCGCCTCCGCAACCGAGGCGATCAAGGGCGTGGCGGCGGTCGACGCGAACAAATTGGCCGCGGATGCCGCGGCGGGCTTGCAGGAAGCGGCCAAGGCGCGTGCCGAGCGCGATCAACGCGAGGCGCAGCGCAAGCAGGCGGCCGATAAAATCGAACCCGCGAACAAACAGGTCGCGGCGGCCGAGGAAGCGGCGAAGAATGCCGAAACCGCGAAGCATGTCGCCGAGACCGAACTGGCTCTGGCCAGGGCGGAAGAGCAAAAGAACGCGGGCAGCGTGACGGAAGCCAACGCCGCCGCGGTGACCGTCGGAACCGCCCGCACGAAAGCGGAGGAAACATTGCAAGCCGCCCGCCAGGCTGCGGCCGCCGCCGAGCAGTCGATTCGCGCGGTGACATTTTCAACCGATGGCTCGACGGTGGTGACGGCCGGCGACGATCAAATCATCCACACGTGGAGCGCGGAAAATGGAGCCGCGTATGAAGTGCTGAAAGGGCACAGTACCGCCGTCACCTCGCTCGCCTTCGCGCCGAATGGCGAGCTGATTTCAACGGCGGGCGATGGCGCTGCGCTGGCCTGGAACCTGACGCCGGAATGGAAGCTCGAGCGCACCATTGGCACGGGCGACGCCGGTTCACCGCTTACGGATCGAGTGAATGCCGTCGCTTTTTCGCCGGATGGCAAACAACTCGCGACCGGTAGCGGCGAGCCTTCGCGCGGTGGGGAACTCAAGCTCTGGGACATCGGCACCGGCCAGCTCGTGCGGGATTTTCCGAGGGTCCATTCCGACGCCGTTTTGAGTCTCGAGTTTTCGCCGGATGGCAAGCTACTCGCCTCCGGCGCAGCCGACAAAATGGCGCGCGTGACCGAGCTCGCCACTGGTAAAACCGTCCGCAATTTCGAAGGCCACACGCACCATGTGCTCGGCGTGAGCTGGAGCGCCGATGGTCGCACGCTGGCGACCGCGGGGGCTGATGGAATGGTGAAGGTGTGGGACTTTACGACCGGTGACCGGAAGAAAAACATCGAAGGCTATGACAAGGAAGTGACGGCCGTGCGTTTCGTGGGCACCACCGCGAATGTGGTGACCAGCTCCGGCGACAATAAAGTGCGGCTGGTCGGCCTCGACGGAAAAGAAGTGCGAGTGTTCCCGGAGGTCGCGGATTTCATGGAATCCGCCGCGGTGAGTGCCGACGGGAAACTGGTGGTGGCGGGTGGGCAGGATAGCGTGCTGCGCGTGTGGAATGCGGCCGATGGCGGCAAGCTCGCGACCTTCGCGCCGGTGAAAAAGTAAGGTTGGTGACTGTCTAAAAGTGAGATCCCTCCTCGCGTGTCATTCTGAGCGGAGTGTAACGGAGTCGAAGAACCCCGTCGAAGAACCAGCGACACGTTTGGTGTAGCGACGGGGTCCTTCGACTTCGCTCAGGATGACCCGTGAAGAGAACTGTGAATTATTCCACAGTCTCCTACGAGACCGGCAGGATTTCCTCGATCGGCGAGCCGAAAGGCAGGATCGGCATCGGGCGCCCCTGAAGATCCAGCGTGCTTTCGTTGTAGTCGATACCGAGGTGGCGATAGACCGTGGCCCAAAGATCGTTTGGCGAAAGCTGACGATCGACCGGATATTCGCCGCGCGCGTTGGTCGCGCCGATGATCTGGCCGGTCCGCATGCCACCGCCACTGACCAGCATCGACATCGCGTTCGGCCAATGGTCGCGGCCCGGTTGGCTCACTTTGGTTGCGGTGCCGGTCTGCGTATTGATCTTCGGGGTGCGGCCAAATTCGCCGGTCGCGATGACCAGGACATCCTTGTCGAGACCGCGGGCGTAAAGGTCCTCGATCAGCGCCGTGAGGGCCTGGTCGTAGACTGGCATCCGCCAGCGGCTGTCGGTGAACATGTCGCAGTTCACGGCATGCGAATCCCAGTTGTAGGTGCAGGCATTCGGAATCTTGCCGCCGGGGTAGGGATTCTCCCAGACCATGGTGACGAAACGGCAACCCGCCTCCACGAGGCGCCGCGCCATCAAGCCGCGCTGACCATAAGCGTGGCGACCGTAGCGATCGCGCACGCTGTCCGGCTCGCGGCTGAGATCGAATGCTGTCTGCACCTTCGACGACGTGAGCATGTGGAAGGCGCGCTGGCTGAACTCGTCCATCGCGCCCATCAGCCCGTTCGAATCGGCATCGCGGCGCAACCTGTCCATCCCCTCGAGTAAATGCACGCGGTCGTCGAGCCGTGTTTGCATATCGGG
>NZ_JBDUCX010000405.1:0-2763 GCF_040003245.1 Chthoniobacter sp. | reverse complement strand
CGCTCTGTGGCCGCTCCGCCGGCTCTTTCGACAGGCAGGCGGCGACCACCCGCTCCCAAGCCAGCGGCAGGGCGGGACGCGTGGTCAGCTCGAATTCGCGCAGACGAGCCGTCATGGCGGGAGCCGTGGCGTGCATGACTTGCGAAAGGATATGCCCGCGAAAGAAGGGCGGCTTGCTGGTGAGCAACTCGTAAATCGTGGCCCCGAGCGCATAGATGTCATCGAGATGGCTGGGACGCTCACCCATGGCCTGCTGCGGGCTCATGTAGGGCGGTGTGCCGCTGAATTTTCCATTGGCCGTGATGCGAGTCAGCGAATCGCTCAGTTGCGAAGCGATGCCAAAGTCGGCGACCTTCAGCCGGCCGGTCGGCGTGAGCATGAGGTTGCGCGGCTTGAGGTCGCGATGGGCGATCTTTGCTTCCAGGTGCGCGTAGTCGAGCACGGGGCAGAGCTGCTCGAGCCACGGCAGAATATCCGCCGGAGCAAAGCAGCCGTCCGCTTGCTGCGCCTTGAGGTCGGCGAGGGTCTGGCCTTCCACATATTCCATGATGATCGCGGCCAGGGTGGCGTCGCGTTCGAAATGATGGGTGCGGACGATGTTCGGGTGCAGCAGCGCCATTCCGCGAAGCACTTCTCTCTTCAAGTCGGCGATGGCCTCGGTATCGCGCACGACCATGTCGGGAATCAACTTCACCGCCACCTGCTGCCCCAGTTCTTCGTCGATCGCCAGCAGCACGACCCCCATCCCGCCTTGCCCGAGCTTGCCTTGGACGCGATAGCGGCCGAAGAGGAGCGCGGGCAACTCCAGGACCGCCGCGTCGACCTTCGCCACCACGGGAGTCCCATCGCCGGAAACCGGAGTGGCGGAAGACGGGTCAGCCATACACGTACGTGGTGGCACGGTATGAAATCGCCGCGGGCATGGCAAGGTGGGGTTCGAGTGCCTTGAAAAACTTCTGGCACGAGGCCGTGCGGTTAGTATCCTCGACACCCTTTCTTTATATGGAACCAACTGCTGATATCGCCGTCATTGGTCTGGCCGTCATGGGTCAGAACCTGATTATGAACATGAACGATCACGGGTTTACCGTGGTCGCTTACAACCGCACCACTGCGAAGGTGGACGAATTTTTGGCCAACGAGGCCAAGGGCAGTAAAGTGATCGGCGTGCACTCCATCGAGGAGATGGTGAAGAACCTCAAGCGCCCGCGCCGCGTGATGCTGATGGTCAAGGCCGGCAAGCCGGTGGACGAATTCATCGAGCATTTGCTCCCGTTCCTCGAGCCCGGCGACATCATCATCGATGGCGGCAACTCGCTCTTCGACGACACGTCCCGCCGCGTAAAGTATGTGGAGAGCAAGGGCCTGCTCTATGTCGGCACCGGCGTATCCGGGGGTGAAGAAGGCGCGCGGAATGGCCCCTC
Source organism: Chthoniobacter sp. (assembly GCF_040003245.1). NCBI lineage: Bacteria > Pseudomonadati > Verrucomicrobiota > Spartobacteria > Chthoniobacterales > Chthoniobacteraceae > Chthoniobacter > Chthoniobacter sp. The sequence continues at coordinate 1,339 of NZ_JBDUCX010000405.1, read as the reverse complement.
GATCATGCCCGGCGGTTCGCCCGCCGCATGGCCGCACGTGAAGGACATTTTCCAAGGCATCGCGGCCAAGGTGGACGACGGTTCACCCTGCTGCGACTGGGTGGGTGAAGGCGGCGCCGGTCACTACGTGAAGATGGTGCACAACGGCATCGAATACGGCGATATGCAGCTCATCTGCGAAGCCTACCAGTTGATGAAGGACGGTCTCGGGATGACGCCCGACGAAATGAGCGCGGTCTTCGCCGAGTGGAACAAGGGCGACCTCGATTCGTATCTCATCGAAATCACCCGCGACATTCTCGCCAAGAAGGACGAGGACGGTTCGCCGCTCGTGGACAAGATTCTCGATACCGCGGGCCAGAAAGGCACCGGCAAGTGGACGGTCATTTCGTCCGCCGACCTCGGCATTCCGATCACGCTCATGGCCGAGGCGGTTTACGGCCGCTGCGTTTCCTCGATGAAAGATCTCCGCGTCGAGGCGGCGAAATCCTTCAAGCCCGGCAACACGAAAATCTCCGGCGACCGCGCCCTGTTCGTGCGGGACATCAGCCACGCCCTCTACGCGTCGAAGATCGTCAGCTACGCCCAAGGCTACATGCTCATGGCCGCGGCGGGCGAACTGAACAAGTGGAACCTCAACTTCGGTGGCATCGCCCTCATGTGGCGCGGCGGCTGTATCATTCGCAGCGCGTTCCTCGGCGACATCAAGGCGGCCTTCGACAAGAACAAGAAGCTGAGCAACCTGCTGCTGGCGCCGTTCTTCAAGAAAGCGATCAAGAGCAGCCAGCGTGGCTGGCGCAAGGTGGTCAGCACGGCGGTCAAGAAGGGCATCCCGGTGCCGGCCTTCAGCACAGCCTTGGCCTTCTTCGACGGCTTCCGCGCCGAGCGTCTGCCGGCGAACCTGCTGCAAGCCCAGCGCGACTACTTCGGCGCCCACACCTACGAGCGTGTGGACAAACCCCGCGGCGAGTTCTTCCACACCAACTGGACCGGTCGCGGCGGCACCACCGCCTCGAGCACCTACACGGTATAACCGGCGCTTCAGCGCAGAATTATCCCCAAAAGGGCGTGGAGCAATCCACGCCCTTTTTCTGCCCAGTGTTGTCGGGCAACGCAGATGACGTGCTGGAGGGCACTGCGCCGTCAGTGCCGGGGAAAAGGTGATGCCAAGGAAGCGACGGCGCGCTTCTCTCCAGATCTGATTCGAGAATCCGGTCCCGGTATCGGGCAACAAAAAGGGCGCGGATCGCTCCGCGCCCTTGATGGGAATGGTGATCGGTGACGCTTAGAGCCTGTTATGCACTTTTAAGAGGGAGGAAAGTGAGCCGAGCATGAGAGA
>NZ_JBDUCX010000257.1:0-9260 GCF_040003245.1 Chthoniobacter sp. | reverse complement strand
CTATGTGAATGGGCCGCCCGAGCGCCTGGCCGCGATCATCCTCAAGGGCAACATCGGTGCCTTCACCGTGGATGGGAAACCCTTCAACAACGTCATGCCGCCGCAAGAGGCCATGTTGACCGACGATAAGATCGCCGCGACAATGACCTTCGTGCGGGCGAATTTCGGCAATACCAGCGGACCGGTGACGCCGGACGTGGTGGCCGCCGCGCGTAAGAAGTTCACCGACCGCAAGACGAGCTGGACCCAGCCCGAGCTCGATGCCTGGAAGGACGACGCTGCCGCCGCCCCTGCCAAATGACCCGCTTCTCGTTTTTCCATTCAGTTCCCATGCCTAAGACCACCCTCGCCTTCGCCGCCGCTCTTTCCCTTCTCACCGGACTCGTCCGGGCGCAGGATGCGGCCCCGACGGAAGCGCAGCTTGCCCTCGGCAAGACGACCTACATGACGATCTGCATCGCCTGTCACCAGCCGACCGGCATGGGGCTGCCGATGGTCTTCCCACCGCTGACCAAGTCGCCCTACGCGAATGGTTCACCCGAGCGCTTCGCCGCGATCATCCTGAAGGGCAACATGGGTGCATTCACCGTGGACGGAAAGCCGTTCAACAACATCATGCCGCCGCAGGAAGCGATGCTGACGGATGAGAAAATTGCCGCGGCCATGACCTTTGTCCGCTCCAATTTTGGCAATACCGCCGGCCCGGTCAGCCCCGATGTCGTGGCCGCCGCGCGCAAGAAATTCGCCGATCGCAAGACCGCCTGGACCCAGCCCGAGCTCGACGCATGGAAGGAGTGATCTCACTTTCCGTTCACCGCGCTTCGGCGCCGCCCGCTTCCACCCATTTTTCCGGCGGTCAATTGATCGTAGTCTGCTAGTTTCCACCGTCCCCATTTCACCGTATGTCATCCACGCACGCAGCCGACCACGCTCTCGATCACGGTCATAGTCACGACGACCATCACGAACTCGGGTTCTGGCAAAAGTACGTCTTTTCCACGGACCACAAGATCATCGGCATCCAGTATGCCTTCACCGGTCTGTCGTTCCTTTTCCTCGGCTTCTGCCTGATGATGCTCATGCGCTGGCAGCTCGCCAACCCGGGCCAGCCGGTGCCATTCTTCGGCCCGCTGCTCCAGACGATTTTCACTCCCTTCGGATCGTCCGTGTTTTCCAACGATGCCAACGGCCACCCGGGCATGCTCACCCAGGATGGTTACAATACCCTCGGGGCGATGCACGGCACGATCATGGTGTTCTTCGGTGTCGTGCCGGTCGCCGTGGCGGCTTTCGGCAACTACGTCATGCCGCTGCAGATCGGCGCGCCGGACATGGCCTTCCCCAAGCTGAACATGGCCAGCTATTGGACCTTCTTCGTCAGTTGCGTGATCATGATGAGCAGCTTCTTCGTGCACGGTGGCGCGGCCAAATCGGGCTGGACTTCGTATCCTCCGCTCTCGGTCATTACCGATTCCGGTCCCGGTATCGACCCTTTCTTTAATGGGCAGACGATCTGGCTGCTGGGCATGGTGTTTAATATCACCGGCTCGCTGCTCGGTTCGATCAATACCATCGCGACGATCATCCAGTTGCGCGCCCCGGGCCTCACCTGGATGCGGCTGCCCTTCTTTGTCTGGACCCAGTTGGTCACCGGTTTCCTGCTGCTGCTCGCCTTCCCGCCGCTCGAAGCCGCCGGCTTCATGCAATTGATGGATCGCGCGTTCGGGACCAGCTTCTTCATGCCTACCGGCTTGATGCTGAGTGGGCACCTCACCCACTGGAGCGGTGGTGGCAGCCCCTTGCTCTGGCAGCACTTGTTCTGGTTCCTCGCCCACCCGGAAGTTTACGTGCTCATCCTGCCCGGCATCGGGATGGTGGCGGAAATCATTGCCAACAACACCCGCAAGCCGCTCTACGGCTACAAGGCGATGGTCGGCGGTATCTTCGTGCTCGGCTTCCTGTCCTTCGTCGTGTGGGCCCACCACATGTATATGACCGGCATGGGCGCCAAGGTCTCCGGCTTCTTCCAGACGACCACGGTGATGATCTCGATCCCGTCGGTCATCCTGGTCACGGCCCTTCTCCTCTCGCTGTGGGGCGGTTCGATTCGCTTCACGGTGCCGATGCTTTTCGCCACGGCCTTCCTGCCGATGTTCGGCATCGGTGGTCTCACCGGCATCCCGCTGGCGTTCAACTCCACGGATCTCTACCTGCACGACACCTATTACGTCATCGGCCACTTCCACTATGTCGTCGCACCCGGGACGATCTTCGCCATCTTCGCCGGCGTCTACTACTGGTATCCGAAAGCCAGCGGCCGCATGATGAATGAGACTCTCGGCCGGATGCACTTCTGGCTCTCGCTCATCTTCATCAACGGCATCTTCTTCCCGATGTTCCTCCAGGGTATCGCGGGCGTGCATCGCCGCTGGTACGATGGTGGCGCGACCTACGAGCAGATCATCGCCCCGGTCCTGCACTGGAACAACTTCATGTCCGTCTCCGCGTTCCTGCTCGGCGCCACCCAGTTGATCTTCATCTTCAACTTCTTCTCCAGCATGTTCATCGGGCGCAAGGTGAAGAATGACAACCCGTGGGACGCGACCACGCTCGAGTGGGACACGCCGACGCCGCCGCCTCATGGCAATTTCATCAAGGAAATCATCGTTTACCGTGGGCCCTACGAATACAGCGTGCCCGGCGCCGACAAGGATTTCACGCCGCAAAGCGAAGCCCCTCCCAAATCCGACAAGGCGGCCGCTTTCCCGACCACCGCGCTCGCTCACTAGACTGCCGACATGGAAATTCCGCATACAGTTACCGCCCGGCCCGATACCGGTCTCTACAACGCCAAGCTGGCCATCTGGCTGTTCCTCGCTTCCGAAGTCATGCTCTTCGGCGGCCTCTTCTCCGCCTATGTCTTTCTGCGCATGGGCGCGGATGACGGCTACTGGCCACACGGCTTGCTGAATGTGCCGGTTGGCACGGTCAACACCATCATCCTCATCACCTCTTCCATCTGTGTCGTCTTTGCTTGGGCGGCGCTGAAGATGCGCCGGTGGGGCATGTACAAGGCGTGGCTGGGCATTGCGATTTTGCTCGGCGCCATCTTCCTGGCGATCAAGCTGGGCTACGAGTATCCGAACAAGTTCGACCACTTTGGCACTTTCATTAAGAAGGAAAAATGGGCCGAGTACGAGCCGTATCTCGGCAACGACTACCTTTCCAAGAAGGGCCTCGACTCGCGTCCGGAAATCCGCGGTCACCTGCACGAGGTGGAGATCGACGTCGCCGATGCCGACAAGGCCCAGTTCGATGCGCTGATCAAAGCGCGTTCTCTCGAGATATCCAAGTCCGAGGACGGCGGCAAAGTGCTCACCGTGAAAGTGCATTCGCCGCGGGATGCGGAAGCGCTGGCCAGAGTTCCCGGGGAGTTGACCAACCCTGCCGAGACCGACCCGGCCAAGCAGATCCGGAAGGAAAATGGCGTGAAGATGGTCGCCTTCGAATTGGCGCTCGACGAAGTCAACGCCGATCCCACGAATCCCAAATTCGACAAACCTTCCTTCTGGTTCCGCGGCCACACGGAGAAGCTGGCCACGATTCACGCGGACGACGTGGATGCCGGCGGGTGGGGTGCCTTTGTGCCCAAGCACAGTCCTTTCCTCGCGATCTACTACGCCATCACCGCGCTACACGGCCTGCACATTCTCGGTGGCCTGGTCTGCTTCGTCTATTTCTTCTTCTTCAGCGAGGCGCTCTATCGCCGCAACCCGGAACACATGGCCAACCGCATCGAAGTTGTTGGCCTTTACTGGCACTTCGTCGATCTCGTTTGGATCTTCGTGTTTCCTGTCTTCTATCTCCTTTGAGCACTATGAGTGAATCACCCACCCCTCAACCGGCCGGCACGGCCACGGTCCCGCAGGAGCAAGTCCGGGAAATTGAGAAGCACATGAAGGGCTATTTCAAGATCTTCCTCGTGCAGATCGTCTTCGCGGTGGCGATGGTCGCCGTTTCGTTTTGGAATTTCGGTTCCGCGGCGATGCAGGTGTTCGCCACTTTGCTGGTGGCCGCCTTCAATGGCATCCTCGTCGCCGGCATTCTCATGCATTTGAAAGAGGAAAAGAAAATGGTCTGGAAGGTCCTGATCTTCACCGGGATTTTCTTCTTCGTCCTCTTTTTCCTCACCTACCTGGCGCGCATTGACCCGATCATGCAGACGCTTCACAACCATCACTGATGTCCCTCAAGGCTTTCCATATCCTGTTCATCGCGCTGGCCACCGTGCTGGCGGCTGGCTGCGCGTGGTGGGCCTTTGCCAATGGCATCACCGGCTTCGGCGCGGCCAGCGCCGTGGCGGCGGTGGCGCTGTTCATCTATGGGATCTATTTCGTCAAGAAGTCCCGGAGGTTGATTGTATGAGTCGCTCCCGCCGCTTCGTCACGCCGCTCCTTTGGAGCCTCGTTTTGCTGGCCTTGCTGCCCGCGGCGGCCTCCGCTTGCAGCGTGTGCATGGGCGCCAATTCCAAGACGGGCCCGGCCATTAACGGGGCCATTTTCCTCATGCTGGGCTTTGTGGCCGCTATCCTGACGGGTGTCGGCGCCTTTGCTTACAACCTCGCGAAACGTGCGCGATCTCCTCTGCCTCCGCACGCTGCACACTCGCCATCGATGACCGGCCCGGAGGACACCAAGTAATATGCCCAGTCTCAGTATCAATAAAGCTCTCGGAATCGTCCCCAACGCCTCCGAGCACGGCTACCTCGTGGATCAACTGCTGGAGATTTGTCATTGGTTCATGGCGCTCCTGTTCGTCGGCTGGTCTTGTTACTTTCTTTACACGCTCTGGCGCTTCCACCGCTCGCGTAATCCCAAGGCGGACTATCACGGCGTGCAGAGCAAAGCCTCGGCGCATTTGGAATTCTCCGTCGTGATCATCGAGGCGGTGTTGCTCCTCGGTTTCGCCATGCCCATCTGGGCCAAGCGCATCAACGGGGACCAATACCTCAACAACGCGGACGCTTTCCGCGTCCATTGCATCGGCGAGCAGTTCGCCTGGAGTTTCCATTACCCGGGTCCGGATGGTGTCTTCGGCAAGACCAATGCGGCCTTCATCAGCGCCAGCAATCCGCTCGGGATCGATCCCAACGATCCGGCGGGTGCGGATGATTTCGCCTCGAAATTCGAGATCCACATCGTCAATCAGCGCCCCACGGTGATCGAGATCACCTCGCGGGACGTCATCCATAGCTTCGCACTCCCGCATATGCGCATGGCGCAAGACGCCATCCCGGGTTCCCGCATCCCGATCTGGTTCCGGCCGATCCGCACGGGTAGTTTTGACATCATCTGCGGCCAGCTTTGCGGTTCCGGCCATTACGGCATGCGCGGCCAAATGGTCGTCGAAACCCAGGCGGAATTCGATGCGTGGCAGAAGGAACAGTCTGCGCTTCAGCATCCGGCGGCCGCGACTCCTGCCGCCGCACCCGCACCCGCCGCACCGGCGCCCGCCCCTGCGAAGTAAGCTTGCGCGGACGCCTCTGGTGTTGACTGCGCGGTGCGGTCGGCGACGTTCCCGCTACCACCGCCCGTGACTTCCGCTGAATCCCCACCGACCGTTGAAAACCCCTGGCTGGCGCGTTTCGCCAAGCTGGTGGTCTGCGCGACGTTTGTGCTGATCTTCATCGGCGGGTATACCACGACTTCCGGCGCGGGCATGGCCTTCGCCGACTGGCCGTTGAGCAATGGCTCCCTCAACCCGGCGGGTTGGTGGCAGAATTTCATGATGCGCCTCGAGCACGGCCATCGTCTCACGGCGGGGACGGTCATGACGCTCGTGATCGTCCTGTTCGTCTGGACGCTCTTGCGGCGCCGGTTTTTGCCCCGGGCGGCGGTGCCGCTGGCCGCCTGCGCGCTCGTCGGCGTCTTTTCGCAAGCGATCCTCGGCGGCTTGCGGGTGATCCTCGATCCGCAAGGAATCGCCGCGACGACCAGCACCATCGCCACCACGTTTCGCGTCCTGCACGGCTGTTTTGCCCAGATTGAGCTTTGCCTCGTGGTCTCGCTCGCCGCGGTGCTGTCGCCCGTTTGGCCGCAACTCGTGGCCCAGCCCACTTTCCGCAAGGTGGCCCGGCTCGGCTGGGTGACCGCCGGATTGGTTTTTGTCCAGTTGATGGTCGGCGCCACCATGCGGCACCTCGGCGCGGGCCTCGCGATTCCGACATATCCCCTCACGCCGGACGGTGGTATCATGCCGAAAGTGCACAACGCCTTCGTCGATCTGAATTTCACCCATACGCGGTTTCTGGCTTTGCTGGTGACGATCCACGTCCTTTTGCTCGCGCGGCGCGCGCTCGTCTCCGGCGAGGTGCGGCTCGCCCGCCCGGCGTTGCTGTTGATCGCTTTGCTGGTCGCGCAAATCCTTATGGGCATGTTTGTCATCTGGCATCTGCGCCCGCCGATGCTCACCACCTTGCACGTCGTCAATGGCGCCGCGGTCTTCGCGACCACCGTCTTCCTCGCGGTCCGGGCCAGTCGCTCACCCGCCGTGGATTCGCCGGGCGAGTCCGCTTCCCACTTTCACCTCACGGAGGCTACCGCTTGAACCGCACCACACCGGAATTGACCATCCCTCTCGAGGTGCCGCGTGAAGAAGCGGGGCCGGGAATCGTCAGCGACCTCTTCGTCCTCACCAAGGCCCGCCTGAGCCTGCTGGTCATCATCACCACCTTCGTCGGCTTTTGCGCGGCTTCGGGGTCGCGTCTGGATTGGCTGCGACTGTTCAATGCGGTGCTCGGCACCACGCTGGCGGCGGCCTCGGCGGCTGTGCTCAATCAATACATCGAGTCCAACGTGGACCGCCTGATGGAGCGCACGCGCTTTCGTCCGCTGCCCGCCGGGCGCGTGAAGCTCGCGCATGCGCTCGCGCTCGGCATCGCCATGGGGGTGATCGGCGTCGCCTGGCTGGCGCTGACGGTGAACGCCTTGAGCTCGATTCTCGCCGCGGCGACGATCCTCATCTACATCGCTGCTTACACTCCGTTAAAGCGCCGTACATCATTGTGCACCATTGTGGGTGCCATTTCAGGGGCGATCCCGCCGGTCATCGGCTGGGTGGCGGTCAAGCCCTCCTTCGACCTCGGCGCGTGGGTATTGTTTGGCATTTTATTTACGTGGCAGATGCCGCACTTCCTCGCCATCGCGTGGATGTATCGTGACGAGTACGCGCAGGCCGGTTTCGTCATGCTGCGTCGCGACGACACGACCGGCAGCAAGACGGCAACCGACAGTCTGCTCTACACGTTCGCCCTTATCGTGATCACGCTCATCCCGTATCACGCCGGGATGAATGGCGAGATCTACCTCGGCGGCGCGCTGCTGCTCGATGGCGTGATGCTGCTCTTCGCCGTGCAGTTCCTCATTGAGCGCGAGCGCGCCAGCGCGCGCCGCCTGTTCCTCGCCTCGATTCTTTTTCTCCCGCTAATCCTCGGCCTCATGGTCTTTACCAAGGCGTGAGCGTGCGCCTGCTGCCGATCGCCTTCCTCGGAGTGGCCTTGCTCTTCGCCGCCTGCGAAAAGCGCGAGGCCATTGAAATGCTGCAGCCGCCGGCGACTCCGGCCGTGCTCCAGAAATACTGGGCGCTTCCCGATTTCAACCTCACTGAGCGCAGTGGCCAGCCTCTGCGCCTGGCGGATCTCGCTGGGAAAGTGTGGGTGGCGGACTTCTTCTATTCGAGCTGCCCCGGTCCGTGTCCGGCGCTGACGAGCAATTTGAGCGACGTGCAAAAGGCGCTGGGTTCCGCGCCCGATGTACGGCTCGTCTCCATCTCCGTCGACCCGGAAAAGGACACGACCGAGGTGCTCAAGGCCTACGCGGAACGCTTCAAGGCGGGTCCGGGATGGTTCTTTTGCACGGGAGAGCGGGATGCGATTTACCAACTCGCGCACGACGGCTTTAAGCTCCCCATCGCTGCCGGAACGCCGGAGACGGGTCCGGTCACGCACACCACGCGCCTCATCCTCGTCGACCAGACCGGCATGGTGCGCGGCTTTTACGAGGGCGCGACCAAGGAGGGCGTGAGCGATCTCGTCCGCGATATCAAAAAGCTGCTCGAGGAAAAATAGACCCATGCACGCCTCCGATCTTCCGCCCATCAACGCCAGCCTCAATGCCTTGAGCACGGTCTTCATCCTCGCCGGGATCACGTTCATCAAGAACGACCGGAAACTGGCGCACATCGTCTCGATGATCTGCGCGCTGGTCACCTCCACGGCCTTTCTCGCCTGCTACGTTACTTATCATGCGCTTAGGCACGGCGTACCCACGACCTTCACGTATCCGGGATGGCCGAAAGTGCTCTACTATATCATTTTGGGCACGCATGTGCCTCTGGCATTTCTGACCTTGCCGCTCGTGTTCATGACGATCATCCCCGCCTTCCAGGCGGTCTACGACAAGCATCGCCGCATGGCCAAATGGACCTTCCCCATCTGGCTTTACGTCTCCGTCACCGGCGTCCTCGTCTATCTGATGCTCTACGTCTGGTTCCCATCGACGGACATCGCCCACTAAGCGCGAGAGCGGTTCCCATTGGCTCCATTGGCTGGGTGGGTTCCATTGGCCCTATTGGCTCCATTGCCAAAAATGCCCTATTTAACGCCCAAAATGCTCTTTTGCGTGTCTTTCGCGGACCGACTTTACAGCCCTTCGTCTTCCGGTGGCAGGAAGACGCGGAAGCGATTCTTGTCGATGGCCTTCATGTAGGCTTCGTGCGGGCCCACGATGCCCTGCTGCATCTGCTTCCAGATTGCGTCGTCCATAAATTGCATGCCCTCATTGGCGCCGCCGACGATGACGTCCTGCAGCTTCTGCGTCGCGCCTTCGCGGATGATCGAAGCGGCGGCACTGTTGACCACGAGGATTTCGTTGATGGCGATGCGTCCCCCGCCGGCCTCGGCCGTCTTTTTCAAAAGGAGCTGGGCGACCACGCCACGGAGCGAACTGGCCAGCATCGTGCGGACTTGCGCCTGCTGGTCGCTGGGAAAAACATCGATCATGCGGTCGACGGTTTTGCGGGCGTTGTTGGTGTGCAGCGTGCCAAAGACGAGAAGACCCGTCTCGGCGGCGGTGAGGGCGAGCTGGATGGTTTCCAGGTCGCGCATTTCGCCCACGAGCACGATGTCCGCATCTTCGCGCAGCGCCGCCTTCAAACCTTGCGGGAAGCTGGTCGTATTCTCCGGCACTTCCCGCTGGGTGATG
>NZ_JBDUCX010000065.1:0-29729 GCF_040003245.1 Chthoniobacter sp. | reverse complement strand
TGTCCATCATGCCCGGCATGGAATCGCGGGCGCCGGAACGGACGGCGACGAGGAGCGGGAAGCCCTTGGAGTCGCCGAACTTGTAGCCCATGATCTTTTCCATGTTGCGGACGCCGGCCTCGATCTGCGACTGAAGTTCAGGCGGGTAGGTCTTCTTGTGGTCGTAGAAATAGGTGCAGACTTCGGTGGTGATGGTGAAGCCGGGAGGTACGGGCAGGCCGATGCGGGTCATTTCCGCGAGGTTGGCGCCCTTGCCGCCGAGGAGGGGCTTCATGGAGCCGTCGCCATCCGCTTTTCCCGAGCCCCAAGTATAGACGTACTTGGTGGCCTTCGCGCTCTTCGCGCCGTTGGTGCTGATCTTGGCCCGCGAAGGCGGGAGTTTTACGGATTTGGTTTTCGTTGGCATGTAGGAGTGGTGGTAAAAAGCCCGTGCTAAGCAGCGGGCGTGGTGGTGGTGGAAGTGGTCGATGCCGCCGAGGCGTTCGAGGCGTTGGCCGCGACGATCACCGCGTCGACCGCGGCGTTGAATTCGTTGAGGCCCGTGCTCGGGACGATGACGGTATTGCGCCGGCCGTGCGCTTCCTCGGTGATGCGCAAGAAGCGTCCGCGTTCGTTTTCGCGGAACTCGATAAAGTAGTGCTTGCGCTCCACCTGGAGCTCTCGACTGGCAATGATGTTATCCATAGGGGCCCTTGGACTGGGTTGGTTTGGTCTGGGGAAAAGAGCCGCGTTTTATGCCACACGCTGCGCGCAGACGAAAGGGATTTTTTATCAAGGAGAGAAAAGCGGACGACGAAGCGAGCGGAAGGGCGCGAAATTGACCGAAAAATCGGTTGCACTCCGGCCCGGATCACGAAAAAATGCAAGCAAGCACTTACATGCAAGCCGAAGTCCTTAACCCTACCCGCCAGCGCCTCCTCGATGCCGCCTTTCAAGTCTGCTCCGAGCGCGGCCTCCATGCCGCGACTACGCGCGAGATCGCCGATGTGGCTCACGTCAACGAGGTCACGCTCTTTCGGCACTTCGGCAACAAGGAGAAGCTCATCGCCGCGCTGTTTGAACGGTCGGTGGCGGCGCAGGTGGAGTCCTTCAGCAAGTCGGAGCCGGACGGCAACGACCTGGCGGGCGACCTCGGCCGCTATGCGCAGCGCATGAACCAGATCCTGTTCGATCACGACGCGCTCATTCGCACGATGATCAGCGAGGCCCGGCGCTATCCCGAGCAGGCCCGGCAGGTTATTTGCGAAGCGGTGAAGCCGATGCGCGACCGTCTTGGTGAGTATCTCCGCGCGGCCCAGCGCAACGGTCTCGTGCGGCGCGATCTCGAGCTCCCGCCGATGATCGACGCTTTCACCGGAATGTTGCTCGCCGGGATGCTGCGGCGCACCGGGCTGCTCAAGGTGCTCGAATATTCCCAGGACGAATACGTGACCACCGTGGTCGAACTCTTCCTGCGCGGCATCGCCCCCGCTCCCATTTCCCCGGCCAAAAAACGGCGCTCCGCATGAGTTCCGCCCTCGCGAATCTCACCTATAGCTCGCCCATCGCGGAGCGCGCGGCGAAGCAAGGCTGGATCAAATGGGCCATCGCCGTGACCGTGGCACTGGGAGCGATCCTCGAGGTGATCGACATGAGCATCGTGAATGTCGCGCTGCCGCACATGCAGGGAAATCTCGGCGCGACCCTCGCGGAGATCGGCTGGGTCATCACCGGCTACAGCATGGCAAACGTCGTCATCATTCCACTCACCGCGTGGCTCGATGAGCGCTTCGGAAGGAAGTCGTATTTCATCTTTTCGCTCATCGCTTTCACGCTCGCCTCGATCCTTTGCGGTCTCGCCACGAATCTGCCGATGCTCATTTTCGCCCGCGTGCTCCAGGGCCTTGGCGGCGGCAGCATGCTCGGGAAGGCGCAGTCGATTTTGTTCCAGACCTTTTCCAAGGCGGAGCAAGGCGCGGCGCAGGCGGCCTTCGGCTTGAGCGTGATCATGGGACCGGCCATCGGGCCGACCCTCGGCGGCTATCTCACCGACGCACTGAACTGGCGCTGGATCTTTTTCATCAACATCCCGTTCGGCATCCTCGCGGTGATCCTGGCGATGACCTTTCTGCCCGAGGACGATCCGCATCGCCGCCAGCGCGCGACGATCGATTGGACCGGCATCGCTCTCATGACGGCCGGCCTCGCGTCGCTGCAAGTGATCCTCGAGGAAGGGCAGCAGGATGATTGGTTCGAATCGCGGTTCATCTGCACGATGGCGGTCACGAGCCTCGTTTCGCTGATCACGTTTGTGTGGTGGGAATTGCGCGTCGAGCATCCGGCGGTCGACCTCCGCGTGCTGCGCTATCAATCGGTCGCGGCGGGAAGCGCCTACTCCGTCATCCTCGGCGCCGGCCTCTACGGGGCGCTGTTCGCCATCCCGATTTTTGCACAAAACAATCTGCGCTTCACGGCGATGCAGACGGGCGAATTGCTCATTCCCAGCGCCATCGCTTCCGGCGTGGCGATGATCATTACGGGTAAACTCATCAATCGCGTGGGGCCGCGCGTGTTGATCGCCGCCGGCAGCCTGACCACCGCCGGAGTGATGTTCTCGCTGGCCACGATCAATCCCGATACGAGCGCCACCGAATTGTTCTGGCCGCTCGTCTTCCGCGGGCTGGGCAGCGCGATGATGTTCCTGCCGCTGAGCATCGCCACGCTCGGCTCGCTGCCGAAGAATGAAGTGCCGGCGGCTTCCGGTTTTTACAATCTCACGCGCCAGCTCGGCGGCAGCTTCGGCATCGCCGTGCTCACCACCATGCTTTCCCGCCGGGAAGCGACCCACCGCGCGGCGCTGGTGGAACGCGTTTCGCCACTCAATTACGAGGCAATGCATCGCGTCGAAGCGCTCACCGGCTTTTTCCAAAAGCTCGGCTCCAGCGCGCACGACGCCAAGTTCCGCGCGTTTAGCGCCATCGACCAAATCCTGACCGGCCAGGCGGCGCTCAAGGCCTTCGACGACCTGTTCACCTACGTCGGCATCGCCTTCGTCGTCACCCTGCCACTCATCCTCCTTCTCGGTCGCGGCGGCAACCAAGCCGCCACTGCCGAAGCCCACTAATCAACCGCCATGAGCCAACTTGCCAAATCCGCCACCATCGACAGCGAAGCCGCTTCCGCGCTTGATCCGGGAGCAATCGATGATGTTCCTGAAATCGCCGCGCCCCGGCGCACTCCGGTGCGCCAGATCGTCGTCATCGCCCTGCTCGTTGCCGGCCTCATCTGGGCCGTGCGCTATGCCGGCCATATGCTCACGCACGCCGAGACGGATGACGCCTACATTACCGGCTACGTGCACCAGGTCACGCCGCATCTCGGCGGCACGGTCGCCGAAGTGCTCGTGGAACAGAACCAAAACGTGAAAGCGGGCGATGTGCTCTTCCGGCTCGATCCGCGCGATCACCAGGCAAAAGTCGACCAGGCGACGGCGCAGCTCGCGCAGTCGGACGCGCTGATCGCCTACGCCCACGCGCAAATCGCCGACGCCGCGGCGAAGATCGACCAGTCGCAGGCCCAATACACGAAGGCCGAAAGTGATTTCCAGCGGGTGCAGGAATTGGCCAAGACCAAGGTGGTGTCGAAGCAGGAATTCGACAGTGCGAAGGCGGCGTTCGACTCGGCCAAAGCGAACCTTGTGTCGACCAAGGCCTCCGCGCAGGCGATGTCCTCGGCGCTGCTCGTGGCCCAGGCCCAGCGCCAGAATTCGCAGAGCTCGCTGGATAACGCCAAGCTGCAGTTGTCCTACAACACAATCACCGCGCCGGCTTCCGGTCACACCAGCAAGCGCAGCGCGGAAGTGGGCGCCTACGTGCAGCCCGGCCAGGCGCTGATCGCCGTGGTGGAACCGGACGTGTGGATCGAGGCGAATTTCAAGGAGACGCAACTCGCCAAAATGCGCGCCGGACAAACGGCGGAGATCACCGTCGATGCGCTGCCGGGTCGTGAATTCACCGGGACCGTCGAGAGTTTTTCGCCCGCCAGCGGCGCACAATTCGCGATGCTGCCCGCCGACAATGCGACGGGCAATTTCACCAAGGTCGTCCAGCGCGTGCCGGTGAAGATCCGCATGGATGCGGAGAGCATTCGCGGCTTCGAGGAGAGGCTCCGACCCGGGCTGAGTACCGTCGTTTCGGTGCGGCTGAAATAAGCAAGACGGCAATTGCGACCTACTTCGGCGCGCTCGTGGCAGCACCCAGTTCACGCCGCGCTTCCTCGACCGTCATCTTCGCCACCGGCAGCGGGAAGCCGAGCGTGTCGCCATTGGGCGTAAAGCCGTGGCCATCAAGGTCCACGAAGATGGGATTGTGATAAGCGCAGGGGCGCATCTTCGCCTGGGAGCTCGTGCCGTAGCCGAGGGAAATGTCGCTGTGCTCCCCGAGGGCAACGACGATGAGGTGCGCGCTTTCGTGCAGCGGGATCTCGATGGTTTCGTCGAACTTCACCACGCCATCCCGGAACATCTTCGGATTCGCGGCGCGCGTGAAATTGAGCTCGGGCCGGGCGCGACCATTGACGAGCACCTGCACGCGGTCGATGTCGATCCAGTCGGTGCATTGCACCCGCACCTTGAGCTTCACGCTGCCGCCCACGGCGCGTGTCGTGTCACCGGGACCTGTCCCATCATCAGTCAACACCTGAAGAAAAGGCCCTGTCGTGAGATACGAATGGCCGGCCTTGGCATGGCGGCAATTCTCCCGCCAATCGATCTCCTCCGGCTGGTCGCTCTTGCTCGGCATGTACATGCGCCAGCCGCCGACGCCGTTGCCATAGACGGTGTGCGCGTCGTTCACGGCCATGGCCGCGTAGCGATGGCCGCGATTGAGCATTTGCAGCCAGATGAATTCGCGCACCGGTTGAACCGACTCCTTTCCTTGGGAGTTTTTGCCGATGCGGAAGGGCTGTCCGGCGAGGATATCGGTGCTGTTGCCGTTTTGCGTTTCGATACCGTCGATGAGTTCCGCGAGGCCGTGAAATCCCCCGTCCGCATGACCATCGTCATCGGCGTCGATGAAGTCCTTTACCATGTCGGGATGATTGATCTGCACCCACCGGTCGGGCTCCGCGCCCTGCCAATCGCGCAGGGTGATCGCAGCGATGCGCGGGTCGGGATTCCAGACCGGCGCGCCGTTGTCCTGCGTGAACGGCTCGGGCTTGAACGGGAAGGAGTTCAAGTGCGCGAGCGAGCCGGTGAGTTCCATGCCGGGGACGGTCTGGATCTCGCTGGAAAGGCCGAGCTGATAAATGATCGGGCGCCAGTCGTAGAGCCGGTTGTGCTCCGTGGTCGGCGCGAATTCGATGTTCTCGGCGGCAAGATTGATGATGCGATCCGGCGTGCCGCAGGTGTTGTCACCGCTTTGCGTGGAATGGTTGTGATAATCCGCACTCACCCAGCCACGCGTGTCTACGAGGCGCTTAAGCTTGCCAGTGAAATCGAAGGTCGCCCCCGCAGCCAGCGTCACTGGTTGCTCAAGATGACTGTACTCGATGCCGTGGGTGACGACGACGCGGTATTTACCCGGCGGAAGCTGCACGCGGAAATCGCCCTTTTCGGAATGGTACTGGTCCACGCAGCCGTGCGCGCGATTTTGCGGACCGAGGTTCGCCGGCTCCGTGCCCTCGATGGCGAGGAACTGCGCCTTGCACGGCAGGGTGCGCCCGGTGTCGTCGGTGATTTGAAAATGAATCGCCGAGGCGATCGCCATCGCTGCATCCAGCTTCGCGGGTGTTCCCGCTTTGACTTCCACCGTCTGCACCACATCGGGGCGGCCGAGATCGGTGAAGGTGGCGTTGTACTTCCCCTCGGGCAAGGTCACGGCGAAGTGCCCATCCGCATCGGGATGCACGACGCCGACGTTGGCGTCGAATTCACCGGTCGTACGCACGAGGATTTCGGCGGAAGCCACCGGCGCACCCGCCTGGTCACGCACGGTACCCGTTAGCTGGCCGACCGGTCCACGTTGCGCCGCCACCACGCCGAGCGCCTCGACCGGCGAGTGACCGACGGCGATAAAACGGGCAACGGTGACGCTTGCCCCGGGAGCGAGGTCATACGGTTTGGTGGGCACGAGCCCGGCCGGCGCATCGACGAGGCCATAAGCGTAGCCTGCCTTGTCTGCCGGATCGACCGCATCGGCCCAGGCGATACCGAGCGCGTTGCCGATGCGTAAAAAATTCGTCCACTTGTCCATGAGGCTTACCTTCTTTGGCTCAGCGCTTTCATTCACGAGCGTCGTCGTGACCTTCACGCCCTCCCAGCCGTCGCGGACCTGGTATTGATGATAGCGGGCCACACCATCGTGGTTGGCGCCGGTGACGGCGCACTCGACCACCGCATCGCCATCGTGCCCATCCTTCACCACGCGCACCCAAGAGACCATCCCCTGCTGCTGGGCTGGGGCGAAAATGGTGAGCTGGTCGTTGTTCGTACCGCGCAAGGTGAGGTCGTAAAGACAGCCGGGCGTGATGCCATTCGAGCCGTAGAACGTGCTCATGTTCGCGCGGCGCAGCGGGAGGTTGCCGGAGATCACGGCCTCGACCTTGTCGTTGCGCAAGAGGAAATCGCCGATGATGCCGTCGGCTTCCTTGCCTTGTGGGAGTTGACCCTTCTGCGCGGGGCCGACCTCAAATGCCTCCGGCGCGGCGTGGGCCAGAACGAGTGAAGCCAGGAATGTGAGAACGGCGGAAAAGCAGAGTTTCATGGGAGGAAATATGGGTCTGGGAAATATCTTGCGTCATTCATCACGCAGCAGCTTGCGCATCCCATCGGTCAGCACCGTTTCGACGCTGGGCGCCACGTGCGATGCGGGGCGGCTCGTCTCGTAGCCTCCCTGCTCGTAGCCGATCGATGTTCCGATGTAGCCGGGGCCGTAGTCGCCATAGGCGGCCATCGTGACAAAAAGCTCGGGACGCATTTTCTTCGCCGCGAGCTGATACTCGACGAAGAGTTCCCCCGGCATGTGCAGGATTCGCGCTTTGCCGAGACGCAGGCAGCCGAGTTCCACCTTGTGTCCAGCCTCGCAGCGTCGCAGCCAGACAAGGCTGGCCGCCGTGCCGTTGATCGTGGCCGAGGCAGGGGCATGCAGCATCTTTTCGAGTTCCGGCGCGGTCAGGAATGGCGCCGGCGGAATGGCTACCGGTTCCACCTGCCAGCCGACATCCTTTGCGGTGATGGGAAATTTCTCCGTCGCCTCCCAAGCCCGCTTCATCCCATCGGCCAGCCGTTGTCCGAGCACCTCGCGCATGGCGTGCGAGCCGTCGTTGTATTTGCCCGCGCCGAGATTGCCGCCCGCGCCGTTGAAATGAATGTGCAGCGCGTCCGGCACTTCCAACCCGCGCAAGTAGCGCGCGATGCCGGGAAAATCCGGGTTGGCCACACCCGTGCGATAATAGCTCTGCGGATGGCAGGCGTAGTAACTGAGCACGGCCACGGGCGCGTCGCCGTTCCAAAAACTGACCAGCGAAACCTCAGGATCGATCGTGCCCTCCGGCTCCGCACGCACCGCGGGATCTTTCGTCGCCGTGTAGCGTGTCACGCGCACCTTGCCATCGGGTCCAAGGATGCGCCGATTGGACGCGACCTCCTTCACTTCCGCGCGGCCGAGACCGATCTGTGTGACCGGCTTCGCCTCGGGAAGCGCGGCCTGAATCGCCACCTTGAGCCGCACGAGCACCTCCCGGGCAAACGTGCCGTCGTAGCATTGCAGCGGCGTCTTGACCTCCTGCAGGAGGCGCTCGGTGCCGAAGTCGCACATCGGTGCGTCGTGCTGATGCAGCGTATGAACTGCCACGCGGGACGGGCTGGTGCCGGCTACCTCAGCCAGTGTCTGGCGGAAGACATCATTGCCCTCATTGGCGATCCCGATCCAATCGACCGCGCAAAACACGATGGGCTCACCCGCGCCGAGCAACACGATTCCCCGCGCACGCAAACCGAGTTCGCCCTGCGCCTTCACCGGATCATAAGCCATCATCGCGCCGACGGGCGGGGTGGCATCCACGTCGAAGACCGCGACCTTGAGATCATCCGCCCGCAATTGCGCACCGAGAATGAGAGCTGCGAGCACGATGAACCGACGGAGAACTGTCAGGAGGGAGGACATAGGCAGTGAGGCTGCGGGAAGGAACCTCATTTATGTGGCTTTCTTAGCGCCACTAATCAATCGCGATGATAAGGGAGCCCGCCCTTGATGGTGTAGGCGCGGTAGATCTGCTCGAGGGTGACGACGAGGGCGAGTTCGTGTTGCAGGGTGAGCTTGCTCAGCGACCAGGTCCAGTCGGCGGCCTGGCGCAATTCATCGGTGTGACCATCGGCACCGCCGATGAGCACGGCAAAATCGCGCGGACCGCGTTGTTCCCAGGCATCGATTTTCTTCGCGAGGCCCCGGCTAGTGACGTGGTCGCCGCGTTCGTCGAGGACCACACGCAGCATGCCGTCGCTGCGTTCGAGCAGTGCGCGGCTTTCGTCGGCGCGGGTCGCCGCTTTCAGGTATTCGATGCGCACCGTGGCGAAAGGCTTGAGCCGCGCCGCGTACTCGTCAATGCCGAGACGGGCGAAATCGAGCTTCGGTTTGCCGATGGCGAAAATGTTCCAGCGCATGAAGAAAAGGATGAAGGATGAAGGCGGAGGGATGAAGCTTCATCCTTCCGCCTTCATCCCTCTCTTCTAGTCCAGCGTCTGCCGGTAGCGCTTCACGCCGATGGTGAGCATGATGGCGGCGAAGAGGGCGATGGGCCAGAGTTCGCGCGAGACATCGGGCAGGCCGTTGCCCTTGAGCAAAATGCCGCGGACGATGCGCAGGAAATGCGTGAGCGGGAAAATCTCGCCCACCGTTTGCGCCCAGACTGGCATGCCGCGGAAGGGAAACATGAAACCCGAGAGGAGGATCGAGGGCAGGAAGACGAAGAAGGTCATCTGCATGGCCTGGAGCTGGTTTTTGGCGACCGTGGAAAACGTGATGCCCATGGCGAGATTAGCCGCGATGAAGACGAGGGCGACGACCAGCAGCAGCGGAATGCTGCCATGCATGGGCACATGAAACAGAAAATGCGAGGCGACGAGAATGACCGTGACCTGAATGTAGCCGATGAGGATGTAGGGCACGATTTTCCCGATAAGCACTTCGCTCGGGCGCGTGGGCATGGAGAGGAGATTTTCCATCGTGCCCCGCTCGATCTCGCGGGTGATGGCGAGGCCGGTGATCATGATCATCGTCATGGTGAGGATCACGCCCATGAGGCCGGGGACGATATTGTATTGCGTGATGTCCTCGGGATTGTAGAGGGCGTGGACACGGAGATCGATGGGCCCGTCGGTGGCGTTGAGAAAATCGAGCGGGCCCTTGAGGTCATTTTTCAAGGCGCTGTTGAGCAACGTGCCGAGTGAGCCGAGAGCGAAACCCGTGGCCGCGGGATCCGTGGCATCCGCCTCCACGAGTAGTGCGGGCCGGTCGCCGCGCAAAAGATCGCGCGAGAAATTCTGCGGGATATTGATCACGAACTGCACCCGGCCCTGCGCGAGCAAATCGCGGCCTTCGGTTTCCGTGGCGACCTGCCGTGTGAAATCGAAATAGGTGCTGTTCTTCATCGCCTGGAGCACCGTGCGCCCCTGCGGGCCATGATCGGCGAGCAGCACGGCGGCGGGTAAATGGCGCGGGTCGGCATTGATCGCGTAGCCGAAGAGGGTGAGTTGGAGGAGTGGGATGCCGAGCATCATCGCGAAGGTCAGCCGGTCGCGCCGCATCTGCGTGAATTCTTTGACGATGATGCCGATCAGGCGCTCGATGGAGAATTTCGGATGCAGGCTCATGAGGACGGCTCCGGGTGGGCTGTCGCCGGAGGCGATTTTCCGGCGACGGCGAAATTGTCCTGCGAACGATCCATGAGATGGATAAAGACGTCCTCAAGGCCGGAGGGGATCTGCCGCCACGTGTACGGTTCGCGGCGAAACGGCGCGATGGCCTTGTCGAGCGCGGTGACATCTTTGCCGCTCACATGCAACGACGTGCCAAATGCCACGGCCTGTTCCACGCCGGGCTGGTGGCGAAGTTCATCCGCGATGGAAAGCAACTCGGGACCGCTGACCGACCACGTGGTGAGTCCGACCTTGTCGACCACTTCCTTGACCGTGCCGTGCGCGAGCAGATTCCCGTAAGCAAGGTACGCGAGCCGATGGCAGCGCTCGGCTTCGTCCATGTAATGCGTGGTGATGAGAAAGGTGAGTCCTTCCGCGGCGAGGTGATGAATCTGTTCCCAAAAATCGCGCCGCGCCTTGGGATCCACGCCCGCGGTCGGCTCATCGAGCAGGAGCAGTTTTGGTTGATGAATCAAGCACGCCGCCAGCGCAAGGCGTTGCTTCCAGCCGCCGGAAAGTTCACCCGCGAGCTGCTTCTGCCGGCCAGCGAGGCCGAGTTGTTCGAGGCTGCGCTGCACGGCCTCCCGCCGGTTTTTCAACCCGTACATGCGGGCGACGAAATCGAGATTTTCCGCGATGCTCAGGTCCTCCCAAAAACTGAAGCGCTGCGTCATGTAGCCGACCTGCTGCTTGATGATCTCACTCTCGGTGATCACGTCGTGGCCGAGGCAGGTGCCGCTCCCGGCATCCGCGCGCAGCAGCCCGCAGAGCATGCGAATGAAGGTGGTCTTGCCGCTCCCGTTAGGGCCGAGGAAGCCGTAAATCTCGCCGGTGCGCACTTGCAGCGCGATGTCGTTGACGACCGTGCGGTCGCCGAAGCGCTTCGTCATGCCCTTCACATCGATGGCGAGTTCTTCACTCATGGTGCTAGTGAAATTCGACGTCCACCGGCTGGCCGGGATGCAGCTTCGCGGCGCTCGCCGCGTCGAAGCGGAGCTCGATCATGAAGACGAGTTTCT
The DNA here is from genome assembly GCF_040003245.1 of Chthoniobacter sp. Classification (NCBI taxonomy): domain Bacteria; kingdom Pseudomonadati; phylum Verrucomicrobiota; class Spartobacteria; order Chthoniobacterales; family Chthoniobacteraceae; genus Chthoniobacter; species Chthoniobacter sp. The sequence continues at coordinate 18,818 of NZ_JBDUCX010000065.1, read as the reverse complement.
TCCTGCTCTCCTGGCTGTAAATGACCGGCGGCGTGTACTCGGCCTGCGGCGAAATGAAAGTCACCTTGCCGACAAATGGCTCCTTGACGCCATCGACGAAGACGCTCGCCGTGCCACCGGGGCGAAGGGTCCCGACCTTCTCTTCCGGGACAAAGGCGCGCACCTTGATATTCTCCGGTGGCAGCAGCGCGACGATCGGGTGACCCGCCGCCACCCATTCGCCCTGCTGATACAACGTATCGAAGACCAGTCCGTTTTGGGGCGCGCTCTGGCGCTTTTGCGCCAGGTTCCACTCCGCTTGGGCGAGAGCGGCTTCGAGCGCGCGCACGTTCGCCTCGGCGGCGGCGACCTGGTCAACACGCGAACCAAGGTGGGCGGTTTCCAGGTCGGCCTCCAATTGCTGCACGCGGTGATTGTCCTGGTCGCGCGCAGACCGAGCCCGGTCGTAGTCCTCACCGGACGTCACACCGCGGCGGTGCAAGTCGTCCTGCCGCTTGAATTCCTGTTCGGAAAGGATGGAAGCGGCGCGCGCCTGCTTGAGCTGCGCCTCGGCGGATTCGAGCTCCGCCGGACGCTTGCCCTTCTTGGCGTCCTCGAGATTGGCCCGCCCTTGATTCAACTTGCGCTCGGCTTCTTCCCGCGCCGCCGTCTCCAGCCCACATTCCAGCGCGAAGAGCGGCTCGGCCGCTTTCACCCAGGCGCCGCGCTGGACGGAAAGCGTCTCCAGTTGCCCGGCGAAGGGCGAGGCGACATAGACAAACTCGCCCTCGACGTAGCCCTGTACCCGGTCGCGGGCGTGACGATCGCACCCTGCGAACGCGACCAGGCAAAGCATCAAAGCGCCCAGGCGCAGAATGGAAACAGCGGCCTTCATTTTGTCCTCCCGTCGTTGGTTAGCACGCCTTCGAGAAAGATCGTGATGATCTGATTGAATGCCACCTTGGGCGTCGAATCGAGTTCGCCCATCTTCCCGGGATTGACGACCGCATCCACCGCGCCGAGCAGCATCTCGATCATCATCGTCGCCGGGATGTCTTTGCGGATCATACCCGCCCCGCGGCCATCCTCAAGGAGCTTGCCGAAAAAGCGCTGGATCAATTCGCGGCGGCGTATCTGGACCTGGGTGAAAAGCTCGGGGGCCTCGCGGCGCACGTCGCGCACATACGCCGCACCGATCTCTTCGGTATGAAATCGCATGCACGAAAGCAGGGCCTGCAGGCGCGAAGGGAAATCATCGGCGCCCTCCGTGGAGGCGCGCTCGAGGTCGGCTTCAACGGCACTCATCTTCTCGTCCATCACCGCCTGGAGGAGAGCCAGCTTGCTGTGGAAATGGGCGTAGAGCGTTTTCTTGCTCATGCCGAGTTCGGCGGCGAGGTCGTCCATCGTCACGCCGCGGAAGCCATGGGCAAAGAAGTGACTGCGGGCCCCAGCGACGATGCGGCCCCGGGCGGCATCCCCGGGGGCTCTGCCGACTGAGCCGGGTTTGGTGGAGGGGAGTGCGGCGGGCATATCCTAAGGAAACCATTTAAGTATTCCCAGTTTCCGTCGGATGCACAAGGAGTTTTTTGGTAAAAAAATTCACGGTCGACTTTCCGCCGGCTCGCCTCACCCCACCGGCACGAAATCGATCTGCCGCTTGTAGGCGTCGACGCGGGATACGATGACCTTCAGCACGTCACCGATCTTGTAGCACTTCCGCGTTTTGCGTCCGGTGAAGCACAGCCGCGTGCCATCGAACTGATAGAAATCGTTCGGCAGGGAGCTGACGTGGATGAGCCCGGTGACCAGGCAATCGGGCAACTCCACGACCAGTCCGTAGCTGCGCACATCGACGACGATGGCGCGCATTTCCTCCGGTTTCCGGGAAGTGAGCTGGCGCTGGAAGAATTCCATCTTCTTGAGCTGCGTGCTGTCCTTTTCGGCATCGCCGGAGGTGCGCTCGGTCGTGGAGATGTGGGCCGCGATTTCGCTCAGTTCGCCAATGGCACCGACCTTTTCGCGGGCCAGGCAGCGATGCACGAGCAGATCGGCGTAGCGGCGGATGGGGCTGGTGAAATGCGTGTAGTTCACCTTGGCGAGTCCGTAATGACCGACCGGCTCCACGGAGTAGCGCGCGCGCTTCAGGCTCTTCAAAAGATTGAGCTTCATCGCGTATTCCTCGGGCTTGCCGCGGGTCGAAGCGAGGAGGCGTTGGAGTTCACGCCGCTGCGTGATGTCACCGACGCGGAAACCGTAGCTGATCGCCAGCTGCCGGTAGTCCAGCAGCCGGGTGGGATCCGGGTCTTCGTGGATGCGATAGATGGCGGGGCTGTTACGGTTCTTGAGTTCCTTGGCCACGACTTCATTCGCCGCGAGCATGAATTCCTCCACGAGCTGATGCGAAATATCGTTGTCCGTTTTCTCCAGACGGATGGCACGGCCTTCATCGTCGAGCCACACTTTCACCTCGGGAAAATCAAGATCGAGCGAGCCGGCGGCGAAGCGGTTCTTGCGCAGCAGCGAAGCCAACTCCCAGGCGGTCTTCACGCGTTCGCGCAGCTCGGGCGTGACGTTGAGCGGCACCGGCTTCGAGTCGAGATGGACTTTCCCGCCACGCTCATAGTTGGGCGTCGGCGGCACGGGTTTGTCTTCCAGGATGGCAAACGCCTGCCGGTAGGTGAGCCGCGCCGCGCTCTTGATGATGCTCCTGGCGAAGTGCGCTTTGCGCACCTTGCCGGCGGCATCGAATTCGATAAAGGCGCCGAACGTGAGCCGCTCGACGCCGGGCTTGAGCGAGCAGATGCCATTGCTCAAGCGCTCGGGCAGCATGGGGATCACACGGTCCGCGAGATAGGTGGAGTTGCCGCGCTTGCGGGCTTCGCGGTCGAGGGCGTTGCCTGGGCGCACATAGTGCGAGACATCCGCGATGTGCACACCGAGCCGCCAGCCGTGCGCCAGGCGCTCGACATGAATCGCGTCGTCGAAATCCTTCGCATCATCCGGATCGATGGTGACTATAAATTGGTCGCGGCAATCCTCACGCCGCGCGATTTCCTCTGGATGGACCGTTTCGGAAATACGCTCCGCTTCGCGCTCCACCGCCTCGGGAAAATGCAGCGGGAGCTGAAATTTGCGGATGATCGAAAGCATGTCCACGCCCGGGTCCGTGGCCGCGCCGAGCACCTCGATGATCTCGCCCTCGGGATTGACGTGGCGCGATTCCCACTCCTCGAAACGCACGACCACCTTGTCGCCCACGCGGCCTTCTTTGCCCGGGGGCTTGACGTAGATATTGTGCTGGAGACGCGGATCATCGGGGATGACGTAGAAGAAATTCTTCGACGACTGCAGCGTGCCCACAATGGTGGTATTGGCGCGCTCGAGAATCTTGATCACCCGCGCCTCACGGGCGCCGGCGCGCTGTTCGCGTCCCTCATGCATGAGCCGCGCCACGACTTTGTCGCCGTGCATGGCGGTGCCGAGATTCGGCGCGGAGATGAAGACGTCCTTCACGCCGGGCGTCTCGCTCAGCAAATGGGCATTGCCGCCGGTGTGGACCTGGAGGACGCCGGTAACGAGATCCGCCGTCTGCGGCAGGACGTAGCGGTCCTTGCGGATGCGGGCGATCTCGCCGGCGGTTTCCAATTCGCGCAGGACCTCGCGCAATTCGGCGCGCTTGTCACTAGGCCAGCGCAGGGCCTTGGAGAGCTCGACCTTGTCGAGCGGACGGTACGTTGGCGCACGGAGCACCTGCAAGATGCGGTTGCGGAGGCCACGGTCGTCGGGTTGTTTCTTATTACGGTTCATTTGAAAAATAGAGTGAGGGTTGGGGTGAAGAGGGCAGACGCCACGAAGAGTCCGATGCGATCATACAGCCGAGGTCGCAACCAGCGACCGAACCTGAGAAGGAGGACGCTTTCGTCCTGAAAACAGCGAAATGCTTATAGCGAAAAATAACTTGGGAAGTGATGCGATTCGGAAGCCCCCGGTAACACCGATCCAGCACCTAACACTACTAAGAATACACCAAAACAGGACTAATGCGAGAACTTTTCGCTCGCGCCAAATTTACCGCGCCGCGCGAACCGCTTCCACAAACGCTGCCGCGCGCTTTTTCAACTCCGCCCAATCTTTCTTTTGCAGGATCTCCTTTGTGACCAACGACGAGCCGACGCCGAGTGCGGCGCAGCCCGCTTTGAGAAAGGAAGCCGCCGTCTCGGGTGTGACGCCACCGGTCGGCACGATGCGCAGCATCGGCAGCGGGGCGAGGATGCTCTTGATATACGCGGGACCACCCACGTCGGCAGGGAAGAGCTTTACGAAATCCGCGCCGCTCTCGTGGGCGAGCAGGCATTCCGTGGGGGTGAACGCGCCGCTGGCGATGGGCTTTTCGAGTTCGTTGGCGGCCGCGATGACCTGGGGCTTCGTGACCGGTGTGACGATAAACTCCGCGCCCGCCGCGACTGCCGAGTAGACGGTCTTTGCGTCGATGACACTCCCCACACCCATGAGCACGGCGTCGCCAAACTTACGTGTGACCGCGGTGATGACCTCCAGCGCGTTGGGCGTCGTCATCGTCACTTCCATCACGCTCACGCCACCGGCCAGCAGGGCTTCGGCGGCTTCGACCAATTGTTCCGAGGAATCGGCGCGGATGATCGCGATGATGCCGGGGTCAAGGAGGCGCTGGACGATTTCGGATTTGGTCATGGAACGGAGCGCCTTTTTTAGACAGGATCCCCGTTATGAACAGGAATTTGCGTGTCGTTCTCCTCGTCCCAGTCCTGTTCACCCTCGGCATGCTGATGCCTGGCGCGGGCGCCGTGGCCGCTCCGCTGGATACGGCGGCGAAAGCTGCCCAGGAGAAACTGGCGGTCTTTCAGGGCCGGGTGGACGCCCACGCACTCGATGTCGCGTGGCCTTACCTGGATTCCCCCGATTGCGCCGTGCGCGAAGTGGCCCGCGCGGCCGTGGAGGCGCAGCCTTTTGACACCTGGAAGCAACGCGCTCTCGAGGAGAAGAAGCCGTGGGCCTCGCTCGAGGCATTGCGCGCGCTCATCGAAGCGTGCCCGCGCACCGAGGCCGCGGGATTGTCGCCGCATCTCTGCGAGCAGATCACCACGCTGGGCATCGAGCAGATGAGCGAGGCACAACAACTCGCCGCGCTGCAATTGACGCGGGCGATCTTTGCCAAACTCGGCCCGGTCTCGGTGGATGAGCGCACGCAAATGCTCGATCTCTGGTCCCATTTCCCGGAACCCCTCACCGGGCGGGCCAAGGCGGAGGTCACCCGGCTGCTCGCCTTCATCGACAAAGCGCCGACGCGCTAGAAGCCCCTGGGAAACATCAAAAGTCAGTTCAAGGCAAATCATCAAAACATTCTCCCCGTGCTGGAAGAGAATCAGCACGGGGAGAATTGTAACGACCTATGGCTCGGGTGTCACGCTCAAAGACTCTCTCCTTCTCCGGCGACCCCTCATTGCTGGGATCAACGCCGCGAATCCCATTTTCGTTCTTTCCGTGTATTTCGCGAACCGAACCAGGCGAACACCCAAACAGCCATTGGCAAGCGAAGCGCCCTCCGCTAGCGTCCGCCGCGCAGGAGTATCTCTATGACCGACATTTCCCCGCAGGCTGTGAAGGACGTTTACGCGAGTATCACCGCGGAACTCGGCAAGATCATGGTGGGGCAGGAGACGATCATCCGCCTGCTGCTGGTCAGCCTGTTTGCCCGTGGCCATTGCCTGCTCATCGGCGTGCCGGGGCTGGCCAAGACGCTGCTCGTGCGCAGCCTCGCCGAGACGCTCACGCTCAGCTTCAAGCGCATCCAGTTCACCCCCGACCTCATGCCGAGCGACATCATCGGCTCGGAGCTGTTGCAGGAGCGCGACCGCAAGCTGGAGTTCGAGTATTTCGCCGGTCCGATCTTTGCCAACCTGCTCCTCGCCGATGAAGTGAACCGCACGCCGCCCAAGACGCAATCCGCGCTGCTGGAAGCCATGCAGGAGCACAAGGTGACCGTCGCCGGCGCGTCGCGCGCCCTGCCCGATCCGTTCCTCGTCGTCGCCACGCAAAACCCGATCGAACAGGAAGGCACCTATCCCCTGCCCGAGGCGCAGCTCGACCGCTTCATGTTCTCGCTGCATCTCGACTATCCCGCGCACGACGAGGAAGTGGAGATCGTCCGCCGCACCACTTTGCGCATGGCCGAGCAGCTCGCCGCCGTCGTCACCCTCGATCAAATCCTCGCCGCGCAGCAGCTCGTCCTCGCCGCGCCGGTCAGCGACCATGTGATCGATTACGCCGTGCGCCTCGCCGCCGCCACCCGGCCCACGAATCCGCAGGCCCCGCAGATCACCCGCGACTTCGTCGAATGGGGCGCCGGCCCGCGCGCCTCGCAATATCTCATTCTCGGCGCCAAGGCGCTCGCCCTGCTGGGCGGCAAGATCGCCGCGGAAACTTCCGACGTGCGCGATGTCGCGCTGCCGGTCTTGCAGCATCGCGTGATCACCAATTACCGCGCGACCGGTGCGGGGAAGAAGTCGCGGGACATCATCACCGAGTTGCTCACCCAGGTGCAGGAGAAGAGCTACTAGCGCAGACGAGCACCAATCGCACCGCCAATGCCGCCCCCTCCCCTGCCGAAACAATCGGGCGCCAGCGCCGCGGCGGCGAGTCTGCTACAATTGCGCCGGCGCGGGCAACCAGCGCCACCGCCGTTACTCCTCAATTTGCAGGAGCTGGAGCGGTTCGAAAACCTGCTCGTCTTCGCCAAGGCAGTGGTGGAGGGCTACTACGCCGGGAAGCACAAGTCGCCCTATCGCGGCTCGGCGGCGGAGTTTGCCGACTACAAGGAATATGCGCCCGGCGACGATCTCGCCCGGCTGGACTGGCGCGTGTATGGGCGCACCAAGCGGCTGTATCTGCGGCAGTTCGAGGAGGAGACGGACATGACCGTCTACCTCATGCTCGATACAAGCGGCTCGATGCGCTACGCGGGCGAAAAGCGCCAATCGAAGTTTTTCCTCGCGGCCAAGATCGCCGCCGCGCTCGCTTACCTGATGATGTCGCAGAGCGATAAGGCGGCTCTCGTGCTCTTCGCGCAAAAGGTCACGCAATTCCTCGCCCCCGGCGGGACACGCCGGCACCTGCACCGCATGGTCACCGAACTCGAGCGCGTGCGCCCAGCGCTGACCACCGGTATTGCGGGTGCCGTGCAGGAATGCACCGCGCTCTTCAAGAAGCGCGGACGCATCGTCATCCTCTCTGATTTTCTCGACGACACCGACGCGCTCTTCGACTCGCTCGCGCAGTTCGTCCATCGGAAGTATGAGATCTTGCTGCTGCAAGTCATCGACCCCGATGAATTGAATCTGCCGGCCTTCAGCGCCGCCAAGTTCGTCGACCTGGAAACGGCGGAGACCGTGCAAGTCGATCCCGAGGAAATCCGCGCCAGCTATCAGGCCAATATCAAGCAACACATCGACGCCCTGGCCCGCGAAGCCGACCTGCGCCAGATCCAGCACCGGCTGATCGATACCGAGCGTCCCTACCTGGATGCGATTGAGGCGTATCTCGGCTTCCGGGGCAAAAATGAACGCAGCCGCTAAGATGAACCGCAGAGACGCAGAGACGCAGAGAAGAGTGACTGCACCACCGTCTCCTCACTCCGCGCCTCCGCGTCTCGGCGGTTCAAAGACGCCATGAACTTCCTGAACGCCGCTTTGCTTCCCGGGCTTGTCCTGCTCGCCGGCCTGCCGCTGATCATTCACCTGCTCAACCTGCAGTTTCCCCGGTTGTTCGAGTTTTCGTCGGTCAAGCGCATCCGCGAGACGATCGCCCAGCGGTCGCGCATCTTTCGCTGGCGGCACCTGCTCTTGCTGCTGCTGCGGACGGCTTTTCTCGTGCTCCTGCTGCTCGCCTTCCTGAAGCCGCTTTTGCAACGCTTCGACTCGAAGCCGGGCCAGCAGGCGCCGCGAGCGGTGCTCATCGTCCTCGACCACTCGTTGAGCATGGAGCACAAGGGCGGCGGCTTGAGCAGCCGGCAGCGGGCGGAGAACGAGGCGGACAAAATCCTCGCCACGCTCGGCACGGAGGACGGCGTGAACATCATCACCGCCGGGCAGGTGTCGCAGACGTGTTTCTTTGAGCTGTCGCGCAACCATGCGGAGGCGAAGCACTTCCTCGCCGCGATCAAACCGGGCTACACCCGGGCGGACTTCAGCCAGGCGAATGCCGTCATCGCGCGGCTCCTCGCGCAGAGCGGCAGCCGGCCGGAGATTTACTACCTATCGGACTTCCAGCGCCGCAACTGGGCCAATGTGGACTTCACCGCGCTGCCGCCCGCGGCCCGGTTGTTCTTCGTGGATTGCGCGCCGCCGCACCCGGACAATCGCGCCATTCTCGGCGCCTCGCTCAGCCAGTCGCAGGTGCTCGCCGGGGACACGGTGACGCTCGAAGTCGAGGTCGGGAACTTTCGCGACAAACCCATGCAGGAGCCGCTGAAGATCGTGCTCGATGGGCGCACGAGTTTTGAGAAAGAGGTTTCCGTGGCCCCGTGGAGCACGGCGAAAGTCACCCTGCCGGTGCCGCCGGGAGGACCGGGGCTGCATCAATGCGAGATCAGCATCGCGCCCGATGACCTGACGCTCGACGACCACTATTTCCTCACGATCCCGGTGATGGAGAAGGAGGGCATCCTCATCGTTTCGGACACGCCGGACCCAAAACGCGACGCGGTGCTCTTTCTCAAGACGGCGCTGAATCCCTACGAAGACCAATCCGGCTCACTGCTCCCCGAGCAAGTGCCGGCGGCGGGGCTCACCAGCGCCCGGCTCGCGGGGGTGCGGAAGGTCTTCTTCACCCGCACCGGCCCGCTCAACGACGCGGCGTGCAAGTTCGTGGCGGACTTCGTCTTTCACGGCGGCGGGGTCACCTATTTCCTCGATGGCGAGCACGACCCGGCGAATCTCGCGGGCCTGGAGCGCGCGATGGGTCCCAATGCGCTGCCGCTCAAGCTGGGCGCACGACGGGTGGTCAAGAACGTCGGCACCGGCGCACAGCAGATCATCCGGGGCGATTTCAAATCGCGCTACCTGCGGCTCTTCCGCGGGGCCAACCGGCAGAACCTCGCCTTGCTCGAATTCTACGATATCTACGACGCGGCGCCCACCGGCGCGGGAAATGTGCTGCTCACCTACGCGGACGACACGCCGGCGATGGCCAGCCTCAACCACGGGCTCGGCACGATGCTCTTCCTGAATTTTTCGGTGGGCGAATTCTCGAGCAATCTGGCGCGGCAGCGGATTTTCCCGGCATGGATGCAGGAGATCGTGAAGAACCTCACCAGCGACGAGCCGCTGCCGGTTTCCACCCAGGTCGGCGACCCGGTGACCGACGAAATCTGGAAGAGCGAACTGGCCGCGAATCCTTTGCGGAAGCCGACCGGCGAGTCGCTGGAGGTGAAGGCGGAAGCCGTCGGTGAGCGCGTGGGCATCGCTTTCACCCCGGATGAAGTGGGCTTCTACTCGATGCGTGGGACGAAGCTGCTCCATTCCTACGCGGTCAATCCGCCGCCGGACGAAAGCGACCTGCGGCCGATCGATCGCGCACTGCTCCCGGAGCAATTGAGCGAGAAAGGGCAGACCGGCTTTTTCGTGCAGGGACGCGAAGATTTCGAAAACCTGATCCTCGGCAAACCGATCTTTCATTGGTTCGTGCTCGCCGCGGTGGCCCTGCTGCTGGTTGAACTCCTGTTCCAACTCTTCCTCCAGCGCACCGCAACCAAACAACCATGAGCATGCAATGGCCCCACTTACTTTGCGCCGACCGCCTCGGCTCCAGCCGACCGGCGGGCGCGGAGCCGCAGCGCTCGCCCTTCCAGCGCGACTCGGATCGCATCATTTTCTCCTCCGCCTTCCGGCGCTTGCAGGACAAGACGCAGGTCTTCCCGCTGGCCGATAACGATTACGTCCGCACCCGCCTCACGCACAGTCTCGAGGTGTCCAGCGTGGCGCGCTCGCTGGGCGCCATCGTGGGCACGGAGATTTGCGGGCGCGGCGAGCTGCCGGAGATCCATCCGTCGGACTTCGGCGCGATCGTCTCGGCGGCGGCGCTGGCCCATGATCTCGGCAATCCGCCCTTCGGGCATTCGGGCGAGGATGCGATCCGGGTGTGGTTTGAAACCTCGAAGGTCGCCCAAGACGCGCGCACGATGTTGAAGAAAAATGAGCAGGAGGACCTGGCGCGCTTCGAGGGCAATGCGCAGGGGTTTCGGCTGATCACGCGGCTGCAAATGCCGGACAACCCTGGCCTGCGGCTGACCTGCGCGACGCTCGGCGCCTTCACGAAATACCCGATCGAGGCGCTGGTGCCGGACAAGGCGCGCATTCACGAGGGCGCGAGCACGAAGAAATTCGGCTTCTTCCAAAGCGAGCGCGAACTCATGACCGAGGTCGCGAGCCGCTGCAAACTGCTACGCCGCTCGCCGCTGCACGCCTGGTGGGCCCGGCATCCCCTCGCCTTCCTCGTCGAGGCGGCGGACGATATCTGCTACCGGCTTGTCGATTTCGAGGACGGCTTCCGGCTCGGCTTTATCGAATATGAGGAAGTGCGCGACCGTTTCCTCAATGTGATCGGCGATCCCACCCTGCGCGAAAAGTCTGAGGCCATGCGCGAGGAAAAGGAGCGCATCGAGTTCCTGCGCGCGCTGGCCATCGGCGCGGCGGTGCGGCAGACGGCCGCAGCTTTCCTCGAAAAGGAGGGGGAGATTTTGGATGGCGAGTTCGACAAGCCACTCATCGACCTCATCCCGGCGGCTGGGGAGCTGGAAGCGATCAAGCAGCGCTCCGTGGAAGAGATTTACTCGACCCCGCGCGGGGTCGAGATCGAGGCGGCAGGCTTTTCGGTGCTCGGCGGGCTGCTGGACGACTTTGTGGCCGCCGTCAGCGACCTGGCCCGGCGCGGCAAGCATGCCAGCCCGCGCAGCCACAAGTTGCTGCGTCTCGTCCCGGAGCAATCCATCGGCCCCAAGCGGGAACCCGATACCAATCCCTACCAGCGGCTCTTACGGATGATCGATTTCGTCTCAGGCATGACCGACAGCTATGCGGTGTCGCTGTTTAAGAAGATCCGGGGAATCTCGCTGCCGGGGCAGTAGGGGAAGTGCCAAGAGCCAAGTAACGAGAGCCAAGTGGCGCCACAATCCAGCGTTTGGCAGGGAACACTTGGCTCTCGGCTCTTGGCACTCGTCTGCCTGTTGGGCACGGAATATGCAGTCTCCAGTGAAGAATCCTTCGCCAACTATGAAATACACCCTCCTTGCTCTCAGCGCCGCGTGCGTTTTTTCCGGCTGTGCCGGGGCCAAAATCGCCCACACCGACGTCGCCACCGGCGCGTACAATCCCAAAGCCATCTATATCCGCTCGTACATCGCGGAAGATGCCAAATTCAAAGGCCACCACGGCGACAGCATCGGCGAACACCCGATCCGCCGCTCGCTCGCTCCTGTAGCCTTCTCGAAGGCACTGAAGGAGGAGATGGAGAAGATGGCTCCCGCCATGGTCCTGGACAACGACGAGTCGCCGACCAGCGGCTGGCTCGTGGAGAGCAATCTCGAATACGTGCACGCCGGCAGCCAGACCTTGCGGGCGCTCTTCGGCCCCCTCGGCCTCGGCCATTCCTGCGTGAAGATCCACGTCCGCATCACCGATGTGAACGGCCACCACATCGCCACCAGCGACAAGGACATGAGCAAGGGCGGCTCCGGCAACGTGATCTACGAATTTGACGTCAGCGGCGGCAGCAGCATCAGCGGGCCCGTCGGCACGACCTACACGCCCGGCCTCGGCAACCCCGAGGAGTTCGACTACAAGAACGCCGCCGAGCGCATCTACTACGCTTTGAGCATCGATCCACAGCGCTTCGGCAATCGGACGACGGCGACGATCAACTACTAAGCGCGAAACCTTTCAATTTGTTGGTGGTTCCGGGAGGGCGGGACTTCCGCCGGGCGATGGTGACCAGAGAGTCACCGCCCGGTCGAAGCCCGCCCTCCTGCTTTCTCCGTATCGGAGATGGAGCCGCTACTTCTTGACCGGCACAAAACCCACCTGCTCGGCAATCTTCTGGCCTTCCTCGCTCACGGCGAAATCGACGAAGCTCTTCGTTTCGCCAGCCGGCACACCATTAGTGTAGAGATAAGTCTCACGCGAATAGGGATACTTGCCGGTGCGCACGTTTTCCTCGGTGAGTTCCGTCCCCTCGACGACCACGACTTTCACGCCCGGCGCTTTCGTGTAGGCGAGGCCCACATAGCCGATGCCGTTCTCATTCTTGCCGACTTCCGCGACGATCTGCTCATTCCCCGCCATCTTCTGCGAGCTGGCCGCATAGTCGCGCTTCTTCATGGCCATGTTCTTGAAATCCTTGAACGTGCCCGAGGAGGTGTTGCGCGTATAGATGGACACCGTGCCGCCCTTCCCACCCACGGCGCTCCAGTCCGTCATGTCGCCGGTGAAGAGCTGCTCGACCTGCTTCTTGGTCAGTTTCGTCACGGGGTTCTTTTCATTCACCACCACCGCGATCCCATCGTGGGCGACAACTGTCGGGGAAAACTTCACGCCCTTGGCCTGGGCCGCCGCTTCCTCGGTCAGCTCGACCTTGCGGCTGGACATGCCGATCTGCGCCGTGCCGTCGATAATAGCCGCGATTCCAGTGGCCGAGCCTTCGGCGGCGATGTTGAACGTCGTTTCCGGGTGCCTGGCCTTGAAGGCTTCCGCCAGTTGCGGGACGAACTTGGCGCCGAGGGTATCGGAGCCCTTGATGACGATGCTGCCTGCAAAGGCGGGGACGGCCATGGCGAAGGCAGCGGGGAGGGTGAGGAGATGTTTGAGTTTCATAGTGTGAAGGAGAGCCGCTACTTCAGCGGCTTGGCTCCAGAGCGCCAAGCCGCCACATGTTACAATTAGGTGACGCGCCTTCCCGGGAGTTCACGTCCACAGAGAAATCACGGCGGGTGACCTCGCAAACTGCATATTACGTGGAACTTCGCAGCGCTTCCGGTGATCTATCCCTCATGAAAATGCTCCCCCTCTTTTTCGTTTTCGCGGCGGTCCCCCTATTCGCCGCCGATGCCCCCAAACCTCCGTCGGGGGCACCCGTCACCCCTGTGGCTGATGCGGCGCTCAAGATCGATTGGGAAAAGGCGCGCGGCCTTTACGAGCGCTCCCAACGCGGGGACAAGCTCTCGCCGGAGGATCAAAAGTATCTCGATGAAGCCAAGCGCCAGCGGGGGCAGGGCGGACAAGGCGGGCAGCCCCAGAACCCGCAGCCAAATCAGCAACCCCCGGCACCCCCGCCCCAGAATCTCGTCCCCCTCACCGAGTTGACCGCCAAGTATCAGGATCAGGACGGCGGCTTGTATGGCGGCGGAAAGAACGAGCCCTCCCCCGAACTCGCCGCCCGCGCCAAGCAAGCGGTAGCGCAAATCCGCCCACTCAATGCGGAAGGCAAGCCTGCCGCGGATGGCAAGATCGTCATGGTTTCCCTCGGCATGTCAAATACCACAATGGAGTTTGGGACCTTCAAAAGAATGGCCGACGCCGACACCCGCAAGGCGGCGAACCTCGTCATCGTCGACTGCGCGCAAGGTGGCAGGACGGCGGCGGCGTGGGCGGGCAATGATCAGCCGTGGGAAGTGGCCATGACGCGCATCCATGCGGCCGGAGTCACCCCCGCACAAGTGCAGGTCATGTGGCTCAAGCAAGCCAACGCCGGCCCCACCACCGGCTTCCCGGCGGCGACCGATCAATTGCGCGACGACATCCGCACCGACATCAAGCGCGCCCGGGAGAAGTATCCGAACCTGCGCCTCATTTTCCTCTCGAGCCGCATCTATGGCGGCTACGCCACGACCCGCCTGAATCCCGAGCCGTATGCCTACGAGGGCGCGTTCGCCGTGCGCGCCGTGGTCCGCGACCAGGCCAAGGATGGCCCGGTGCTGCTCTGGGGGCCGTATCTCTGGACCAACGGGGAGAAAGGCCGGGCCCTCGACGATCTCAAGTGGCTGCGGGAAGACTGCGGTGCGGACGGCACCCACCCCTCGCCCAAGGGCCAGGAAAAAGTCGCGCGCCTGCTGCTCGACTTCTGCACCAAAAATCCGCACGCGAAGCCCTGGTTCGCGAAGTCCTCGTAACACTCGCCACGCGCGGGCTTTTGCCCTAACATTTGCCGCCAGACGCGGGTTTCTCTCACCACCCGTCCACCGCCTTTTCTATGAATAAGATCCCCCTGCTCCTCGCCTTGGGCGCGCTCTGCGCCTCGACCGCTTACGCCGACAATGCCGCGTTCGACTGGCCGCAATTCCGTGGCCCCAATCGCGATGACATCTCGAAAGAAACCGGTCTCCTCCCGCAGTGGCCCGCCGAGGGGCCCAAGAAAATCTGGAGCTACACCCAGGCCGGCCAGGGCTATTCCGGTTTCGCAGTCGTCGCCGGTCATCTCTATACGATGGGCACCCGCGACGGCGCGGAGATCCTCATCTGCCTCGACGCCGCCAAGGGCACGGAAGTGTGGACCGCGAAGCTCGGTCCCATCCTCGAAAACAAATGGGGCGACGGCCCGCGTGGCACGCCGACCGTGGATGGGGATCGCGTCTACACCCTCGGCGGGGACGGCACGCTTGTGGCCGTGCAAGCCAAGGATGGCAAAGAACTCTGGCGCACGACCATGGATGCGCTCGGCGGCAAGCGCCCCGGCTGGGGCTACACCGAGAGCGTGCTGGTCGATGGCAATCAAGTCGTCTGCACCCCCGGCGGATCGAAAGGCGCGATGGCGGCGCTCGACAAGATGACCGGCAAGGTCTTGTGGCAAAGCACCGCCTGGACGGATGGCGCGCAGTATTCCTCGATCGTCCCCGCCCAATTCAATGGCCAGAAACAATACGTCCAGCGCAGCATGACGAACATCGTCGGCATCGCCGCCAAGGATGGCGCGCTGCAATGGCAGGTGCCGTATCCCGGCAAGACCGCGACGATTCCCACGCCCATCGTGAAAGGCAACCAGGTCTACGTGACCAGCGGCTACGGCGTGGGCTCCATCAGCTTCACCATCGAATCCGGGAACACGCCCAAGATGCTCTTCGACGAGACCGGCGGCACGAACAAGGTGATGAAGAACCACCATGGCGGCGTGATCCTGCTCGGCGACAAGATCTACGGCTACAGCGACGGTCTCGGCTGGACCTGCCAGGATTTCAAGACCGGCGCACTCGTCTGGAATGAAAAAGCCAAGCTCGGCAAAGGCGCGATCGCCTACGCCGACGGCCATTTCTACTGCCTCGAGGAAGGCAGCGGCAACGTCGTGCTGATCGATGCGTCGCCCACCGGCTGGACGGAAAAGAGCCGCTTCAAGCTCGACCCGCAAACGACCATCCGCAGTCCGCAGGGCCACATCTGGACACATCCGGTGATCTCCAACGGCCGCATGTATCTCCGCGACCAGGACCTCATCTTCAGCTACGCGGTGAAGTAATTCTGGGAAGCGGGTTACTCTTTTTTCCGCGTAGCCAGCCGAGCACGTCCCACAAAAAGAGGAGCAGCAACAGTCCACCAAGCCCCGCGAGAATTCCTGGCGCGATCACCGCAAACTTCCAATTCGTCACCGCGCGCAGGCGCAATTCCGACGGGCCGCCGCGGAGAAAGTCTTCGATCGCTCGTTGCACTTCATCCAGGTTTTCCGGGCTGGCCGTTGCCCGCGCCTCGCCAGCCGCTCCAGCCAGCACGAGATTGCCCACCGTCTCCGGCGCTTGAAGATCCCGGCCGTCGTGTGGGTCCGTGGCTTCCGGGCGCTCCGTCGATGCCTTGACCCCCTGCAACTTTTCCACGGTCTGACCACGAATCGGAATCCACCATAGCAATCGCCGCTCAACACGAACGCTTACCCCTTCCGACTCACGGCGCAGCAAGATGGAATAGGTTGGCGCCAGGAGCGTCATCAATCCGGCAAAGGCCACGAAGAATGCCACCACCGCCAGCACCACCACGGTGCTTTTTCCGCGGCTCATTTTCTCCTCGCCGCGCCAGGATCTGCGGGTGCGCGGAGCTTTAAAATAGGTGCCCATGAGGACTCAGCGGAAGCTCGTGCCGGTCTTTCCAGTTCACGCGTTTCCAGTTTGCTGGCGAAGCCTAAGTTGCGGCGATCTCCCCCTGCCGCTTGAGGAGCTTGATCGCGAGGTGGCGCGCTTGAAAGGTGAGCGCCAAGCCGATGATGAGTTTTACGAGGTACTTGAAGAGCGTGTAAAAGTTCGACTTCTGGTCCGGCGTCAGGGCGGCGGTGGACGAGCTTTGGGTGATGGCGTAGTGGAGCCAGGTGAACGAGGGACCGATGGATTCGGCGATGCAACTCAGTCCAATCAACACGAAGGCAAAGCTGTAGAGATCGAGCAAATCGAAGGCAAAATTCGGAAGTGCTGCATTTCGTCCCCGGGTAATGAGTCGCGCGAAAAACGGCGCCAACTGCCAAAGCCAGTAGACGCCCAGGAACGAGACGCTGAAGACGAGCCATGGAATCCAAGCCAACGAGTGGGATTGAAATCTTCCCACGGAGAAGGCGCGGCCCAGCGCGACCTCCCAAAGGAGATAATTCGTCAAGTGGAGCGCGAAATTGAGGGCAAGGACGCGAATGAGAATGGCCACGATTTCACCCAGCGTCACCGGCTCGGAGGGCGATGGTTCTATCTTATCGGACATATTGTGTTCGGGTTCGGAAACGCGCGCCTTATCGTGGCGCCGTCCCGCTCGCTCCGCTCCCGCTGCCCAACGTCTGCTCGAGGCAATAGAGCATGAGCTTTACCAAAGGCACCGGGACGTACCAAGTCGTGTCCTCCTTCGGTGAATTGCGCGCGGGCTTGAGGACGACGCCCGGTTCCAAAATGGTATCGGGGGCCACTCCCCCGGTGGTGTTCACCACGATGTAACCGCCCTGCCGGCGCATGTCCTTCACCCGCGTATCGATCTTGATCGACGACGAGCCCCGATTCTCCGTGTTCACGTAGTCAAAGGTATGCCAATCCCGATTGATTTTTACGAAGGGGGGCGAGGGCGGATACCAGTTCGCCCCTTCCGCCTTGAAGATGAGGGACACCACCTGCTGCACCGGTTTCCGGCTGTCGGTCACGATGCACAAGCGATTGTAGATGCCCGCCTTCACATCGTAGGTGTGCAGAAACAAGCCATCCGGCAATCCCGGGGCCACCGCCCGCGATGAGGTCGCGAGCCCTTTGCTCTTCATCAACAACGCCTCCGCGCGATCCAATGGCATAAGGTAGGTAATCCGGCAATTCTCCCCCGGCGCGCCGCCAGCGACCTGTCCTTCGTAAATGGTGACTTCCGGATGGACAGCGAGATCGGCCTCCGCCTTTCCATAATTTGAAACGAGTGCCAGCAGGTCCGCCATCTTCATCGTCTGACCGCCGGAGCCTTGCGTCGTGTGCCCTGTCCAATCGCTCGCCAGCGCGATTCCGGTGGCGCCCGGTTCAGGCGCGGTGACGGAACCAATCGAGGGCGTTGACGGGATCAAAGGTGCGGATGGAGCCGGTGAAGTCCGGCGGGTTAACCCTCCCGACGACAAGCCACCCCGGCCGCCGTCCAACCCCGTGTTCCCAAAGCCCGCGAACGGGTCCTTCTTGGGCGTCGCCGTCGGTTGCTGCGCCGCGGCCGCAAAACTCAAAGTGAAACCGAGAAGAAAGACAAACGCCTGCCTCATAGAGAAGCACAGGGTGCAATAACCTCTTTCAACAACAAGTTAATACCGTGCAGCGCACTTCCCCTCCTACCAATGGACCGCAGGCAACCCGGTCAGCAACGTCGCCCCGGTGGGAGGACTCAGGCCGTGATTCTGTCGTTTCCCGAATGTTGCTCTGGGGAATCTCCGGCGAGTTCGCGGGCCAGCTTCACGCGGTCGGCGATCCAGCGAATCCACGCGGGGTGTAGTTGCAGGAATTCGGAGAGTTCACGCCGCTCGATGTCATCGCAACGGCCGGCAATGAAGCGCTCGATCATGGCCACCTGTTCGGCTTCCAGGCCATTCAGCCCATGCCCCTGCACCTCGGGGCCGCAGCGCTCAATGAATTCCAAAAGGGGTGAAATATCGTCGTTCATAACACTGGCTTAGATGCCGGTTTTGGCCGGTCTTGCAGAAAAAGATGCGTTTCTACGTAAAAACCTGACGGGAAGAAGAAAAGTGACGGGAAGATGAAGATTTTCTGCAAGGCCGCGGAAATTCGCCCTCTTAGCCACTAGGAAGCAGTGGGTAGTTGGGCGGTGCTTCCGAGATGGCCGGCGCCTGGCTGGTATGTGGGCGTGGGGGATACGGAGAGCTGGCGAAGCGGGGAAACGAGGCGGGCGGCGGAAGATGGGTGGGTCGGTGGAGGAGCCAGGCGCGGGCCATCGCGGTTAGTTTTGCGGGAGGAAGGCGCGGCCATCGGGGGGTGGCCGCGCCGTTCCTTTCAGCAAAAGACACTCTAGAACTTAATCCTGCTCCTCACCTTCATCCTGATCTCGATAAAGGCGTGCATGGCCAAAAGGCGCACAAGAAATTTTCGGAGGCTTGAGAAGGCATGATTTGGCTTGAGTTGCCTTCATTCGGTGGCAACGGGAACGTTCGCATTCTCGGAATTTTCCGGCGCGCTCACGGCCTCGATTGGCTCCTCGCTGGCAGGCTCGGGCGTTTCCTCCACGGTGGTATCGGCCGGCGGCGTCTGCTTCCGGGGACGTTTGGCTCGGGCGACTTTCACCGGACGCGGGGGCAGGTCCGGGACGCCGATCTGGCGGAGGACTTCG
>NZ_JBDUCX010000256.1:0-9357 GCF_040003245.1 Chthoniobacter sp. | reverse complement strand
TGGGGTCGACGCGGACGACGGTGTTCGTGCGGTAGGCGATGTTGCCGAGGTGGCAAAGCATGGTGCTCTTCTGGCCTTCTTCGATCGGGCTGTTGAGCTTTTGATTGCCGCGGATGGTCTCGAGGAAATTGCCGATGTGCGCGGCGTCGCCGCCGCCGGCGCCTTTGCCTTCGCTGGTCTTCACGCCTTTGGAATCGTAAACCGTCCACCCGGGGATGCTCAGGGCCAGGGT
Organism: Chthoniobacter sp.; assembly: GCF_040003245.1. Lineage (NCBI taxonomy): Bacteria > Pseudomonadati > Verrucomicrobiota > Spartobacteria > Chthoniobacterales > Chthoniobacteraceae > Chthoniobacter > Chthoniobacter sp. The sequence continues at coordinate 9,125 of NZ_JBDUCX010000256.1, read as the reverse complement.
GCCGTTCTCCCCGTAGAAGACGCATTCGCCGGGCGGCTTTTCCGCCGAGCGCGTGTGGCAACTGCTCTGCACGAACTCCATGCCGACCTTGCCGTAATCATAAATGGCGACGCCGGTGTCGGGCGTCTCCTGTTTGTCCTGGTGCCAGTAGCGGTTGCCGTTGTAGGTGACGCGCTCCGGATACTCGACCTGCAAGCCCCAGCGGAGGATGTCGAGAAAGTGGATGCCGTTGTTGCCGAGTTCGCCATTGCCCCAGTGCCAGAGCCAGTGCCAGTCGTAGTGGACGAAGGGCTTGATGTCGCCGTCGGAAGTGACCGGGCCCTGCCACATGTCCATGTCGATATCGGGCGCGGCTTTCATCGCGCCCTGGCCGATGGCGGCGCGGGCGTTGTAATAAAAGGCGCGCGCGTAACGCACCTCGCCGATGGCCCCGCCATGCAGGGCGGCGATCCCTTCTTTCATCCAGGTGCGGCGCTGGTTGCCCATCTGCACGATGCGCCCGTATTTCTTGGCGGCGGCGACGATCATCTCGGCTTCGTAGGGATTCGAGCTGCCGGGCTTCTCGACGTAGACGTGCTTGCCGGCTTTCATCGCGAGAATGGCGGCGGGCGTGTGCCAGAAATTCGGCGTGGCGATGAAGACGGCGTCGAGCGTCTTGTCATCGAGGAAGGTGCGGAAATCCTTCACGCCCTGGCAGGAGGAGCCTTGCTTGTCGGTGACGGCCTTCATGCCGCGCTCGAGCCGCTTGGGATCGACCTCGGCGAGGTAGGCGATCTCGACATCGGGCAGCGAGAGCAGCGCGGTGACGTGCGAAAAGCCGCGGCCTAGCGCGACGACGGCGACGCGCAGCTTGCGGCCGGGCGCGGGCGCATCGGCGGCGCGAAGCCTGGGCAGCGAAAGAGCAGTGCCGAGGGAGAGGGCGGCGGTGCGTTGGAGGGCGGTGCGGCGGGTGATGTTCATGGGAGAAGGGTTGGTATTCACACTATCCGTGTATGGCGCGGGAATTAGAGAACAAGAAAGACAAAAGTGTGCTGAGATGGGCGATAGTTGGCAGTTTAGACTTCGAGAGGATGTCGACGGACGACGAGGGGAATGGCCAGGCGCCGGCCGTCCGCGAAGTGCGAAGCGTAGGCGCCCTGGATGATCTCGGTGACGAACACGGCGTCGCGCAGGCTGGCGCTGGGCTCGGTGTCGCGTTCGATGGCTGCGACGAGTTCGCGGACGAGCGTCTGGTTGCCGCGCAACAGATAGTCGTTGAGCGGCGCGGGCTGGTGCTCGGGAGTAAAGTGCCAGTCCTCGACCCACACTTTCTGCCAGGCGCGCTGGTCGTTCTCGGGTTCGATGACCGGACCGGGATAGATGAACACTTCGCCGCGGGTGCGCATGCAGATCGTGGCCTGCTCGCACTGGATGGTGAGGCCGTAGATCGTGCCGCCCTTGTTCAAGTTGGCCGTCGAATTCCAAAAGCCGCGCACCCCGTGATCGAAGCCAATCATCACCGCCGCCGAATCGCCGACGATGGGGCCGACCGGCTCGCGGCCTTCGTGCTTGTCGGCCAGCGTGGCGTCGCGCTCACCAGTGGCAAAATGGGCACTCACCCAGCGCGGTGGGCCGACGAGGGAGATCATCAGGTCGAAGAAATGCGTGCCGTGGACGATCAGCTCTTCGCCGCCGCCTCGCGCGTCATCCGATGGCTGGCCGTAGAGCCGCAGCACCTTGCCATACTTGCCCGCGCGGATGTCCGCGAGCGCGGCGCGCAGCGGAGGCATGGCGCGAAGCTGATGCGCGAGGCCGCACTTGACCTTCGCCCGTTGACAGGCGGCGAGCATGGCATCGGCATCGCGCAGGTTCGCCGCGAGCGGCTTCTCGAGGAAGATGTGGCACCCAGCCTCGGCGGCGGCCGTCACCATGGCCACGCGATCGCTCACCCAGCGCGGCCCGATGCCCACGATCTCGGGCTTTTCCTTGGCCAGCATCTCGCGGTAGTCCACGTAAAGCTTCGTCACGCCGAGCCTCTTCCCGGACGCCGCGAGGCCGGTGGGATCGTCATCGGCAATCCCGACGATTTCAAACAACGCCTTGTCCTTGAAAGCCGTATCCATCCCATGCCCATAGCCGCCCCGGTTGGTGGAGCCGATGATACCGACGCGATAGAGGTGACTCATAGGAGCGGGAGGGGAAGGGGGCGGCTAGAATCAGGCAACCGTTGTGGGACGGGAAGTTTTTTTAGGCTTGAGCAGCCTTGACTCGCATTGACTGGCCTTGACTGGGCTTGACTGGGCTTGACTGGGCTTGATGCGCCTGGGCGATGGGTAACAAAGCGCGTGGAACATCTTTGTTCCTTTTCCGCGAGGCCGCGGTGGGATGCGCTTGGAATTTTTTGCGGTGGGATCGAGTGGGATCGCTGGTATTTCCAGAGTAGCATGGAAGTGGGATTTTGGGCGAAAACGGTGGGAGAGCGGTGAGATCGACCAGCACGGCCGCGTCGCATTTCCGCTCTCGATCCGTGGAACAATCCAACCACCTCTGCCAGCTCCGTGGCGGGGGTGCTGGGAGAACTTCCAAGGTCGGAACTAGTCGGAGTTGCTGGCCGCCGCTGCTACAGCCGAGCGCAATAAGCTGGGTCAGAAACGGGCCACGCCCGCGCAAGGCCCGTGGACGCGGTGACCTTTAGTTAGTCGGATTCGATAGGAACTAGTCGGAACTCCTCTGTAAACGCGAATCAGATTCGGCTCGGCAGGCGCGGCCAAAGGATGGCACCGCCGGAGCGGTTGCCGCATCCACCCGTGGCCGGTTGGTGAGACAGCTTTCCAGCCAGCCCTCCACGAGAGTCGTCCCATGTTCTGAAGATAGTTCATTAGCCGGCAGAGAAATCAGTTGATCAACCACACCATGCCGCGCCCGGCCATTACCCGAATTACCCAATTACGAAACCGCACTCCTCCTCCAACCTGCAAAGAAGATAGCCCATCTCTCCTCTTTGTCAAACCGGAGAAGCCGCCGTCGCGGCTGACGGCCCGCCCCCACCATCCGTGCCCAGAATCGCCTCCTCCGCATCCTCGAGTTCCTCCTTCCGCCGCCCATAGCCGCACTTCTCGATCAATTCCCGCGCCGCCTGCAAATCCGCCTCCGGCGATTCCCAAGGATACTTCATCCCTTCGCCTTCATCCTTCCGCATTCTCCAAGACTGCCGCGTAAAGCGAGGCGCAGCCTGGAGCGTGTTACGAACTTGTCTAGCGCGCACCTCCACCCCGTCATTCTGAGCTTGCGAAGAACCTCTGATCTCGCTCTGGCATCTGATGCGTGGTCGACCGCGCTAGCTTGGCACCATCTTTGGCCAAATGGGTGAAGAAAGGCAGAAATCAGAGGTCGTTGTCCCCACGGCACCGCGGACGTCTCGCAAAGCCTCGGCTCGCAAGCTCAGAATGACGGCGTGAGAAGGCGCCTTCGGCGCGGACGACTTCTCCGCAATCCCAAAGTGCCTGTTTGGTGACCGACAGCCTACTGCCGGTCGAAGCGGTGGATGCGGCCGTAGATGTTGTACTCGGAGACGAAGATGTCGCCGTGGGCGTTGAAGGCCACGCCGTGGGGGGCGGTGACGATGCCGGGGCGCCACTGGTCGAGTTCGACCTTGTTGGTGCCTTGTTCTGCCGGGTTGGTGTTGTCGCCGAGTTGCGTGACGATTTTGCCGGCTTTGTCGATGACGGTGACGCGGCCCTTGAGTTCGCCGATGACGGCTAGATCCCCCTGCACGGCCACGGCGGCAGGCAAGCGCAGGTCGGAGATGATTACGCCGAGGAAATCCCCGTCGAGCGACATGTGGACGACGCGGCCATTGGCGCGGTCGCAGCCGATGATGCGGGGCGGGTCGAAGCGGGTGTCGATGGCGATCTTGTGCAGCGTCTTGAAGCTGTAGGGAGGCTGCTTGCCGCCAAAGGACTTGAGGTATTTGCCCGTCTTGTCGAAGCGATGGACGTAATCGCTGGAGTAGCCGTCGGTGACGTAGAGATCGCCATTGGGGGCGACGTCCATGGCGGTGAGGCGGACGACCGGTTTGTCGGCATCCGGATTCGGGACATCCTTGCCGTCAGCGCCTTTTTTGGTCTTCGGCGTCTTGCTCTTGAATTCATCGGGAATCGCCGAGGGCGGGATGTTGAGCACTTCCTTGCCGTCGAGGGTGAGCTTCAGGATGTTGCCGGCGCCGAGCCGGGGGCCGTAGATGAATTCGCCGCCGGCTTCCTTGTGGATGACGAAGCCGTGAAAGTCGGCGGGGGCGTTGGGCACGTTGCGCAGCCATTTGCCGTCCGGCCCGAAGACTTGCAGTCCGGCCTTCGGGTCCATGACGCTGACGTAGACTTCGCCGTTGGAGGCCACCGCGACGTCGCCGTGCATGTTGCCGATGATTTTTTTGCCGTCGGGGAAGGAATACCAATCGGGGACGGCCTTGTAATCGGCGGCGAGAGCGCTGCCGAGCGAAGCGACGAGGAGAAGGGCCGGGAGGAGGAGTCTTTTCATGGGGAGAGGGAATGGGAGAAGAGGGGATACTACTTCTTCCTTAACCGTCAATGAGGCAGTCTCTTTGGCGCCGTCGGAATTGATTCGCCTCCGAGCCCGACAGGGCATCCCGATGGGGAGAGGAGTGAGGCTCTACCGGTGGCCTGCGCCTGGATCGAGATCGGCATCGGGCATTGGGAACGGTGTCAGTGTGCCATTCCGGTTCACTCCCGGCCCGGTGGGCGAGCGAAAGCCGGGCACGAACCTTTCTGCGGCGCGCAGCGCTTCCTCCGCCTCCTCTTCGCGCCCCAGCGCGTGCAACGCGTCCGCCATGTGGCGATGGGCGCTCGCATAGTCTGGCTTCGAGCGGGCCGCGAGCTGGAAGAAAGCGAGGGCGGCTTCGTACTGGCCGCTCTCCATGAGGAGGAGCGCGCTATGGTGGTGCACTTCGGCGAATTGCGGATTGATGCCCAGCGGCGTTTGAAAAGCATCGAACGCGCTCTCGACCCGCCCCTGCGCTTGCAGCGCATTGCCGAGCCAGCGCAGGGCTTCGGCATGGCTCGGCTCGACCGTGAGGATTTGACGGAGCAGGACTTCGGCGTCACTGAAGCGGCCCGCACGGTGGTGCTCGATGGCGAGAGCCAGGGACTGGGAAATGGGAAGCGGCGCCATCGATGTTTACATGCTGCTGGAGGTTCAGATTGGCTGCAAGCGGGTCATAAGCGATGATCCGCGGATTGGTCCATTTATTTGGCGCGCACGGCTTCAAGGGGTGACATTTTTTTGACAAAACGCGCACGGGCGGCTGACACATCGAGTCCGGGTGTGGGCGAAGATGCGGATATGAAAACGACCCTTGCTGCCCTTCTTCTCCTCGTTCCGATCGTGCAGGCGGCGGAACCGATCCGCAATCCGCTCATCGATTACGCTGCCTTCCGCAAGATCGCGGCGGAGGTACAGCCGGTGCGGGAAAAGCATCGCCTGACGGAGGAGCAGTTTGCGGCGATGGCGTCCGAGCCGGGGACGATCGTGCTGGATGCGCGGAGCGCGGACAAGTATGCGCTGCGGCACATCCGCGGGGCGGTGAGCCTGCCCTTCACGGATTTCACGGTGGAAGCGCTCGCGCGGGTGATCCCGGCGAAGGGCACGCGGGTGTTGATCTACTGCAACAATAACTTCCTCGGTGCGCCGGTTTCGCTGGCGAGCAAGGGCTCGCCGGCGTCGCTCAACATTTCGACTTACATCGCACTGGCGACTTACGGTTACACCAATATCTATGAGCTCGGGCCGCTGCTGAATGTGGCGACGACGAAGCTGCAGTTCGACGGCACCGAAATGCGGGCTTTGCGCGATTGAGCGGCGTGGTTCGCTTTCCCATCCGGAGAACTACTGCCCCGCGGCCGTGGGGACGGCGACATGCACGCCGCTCATGGGGTAGTTTGAGACCGCGTCCCACGCGAGTTGCTGGAGCAAGTGATTCAAATCATCCGCCTGCGGATATTTCTTCAGGTCGCCAGGCGTGGGGAGACCGACCGGGCTGCGCCCGAAGATGGCGGCGAAGTGGCAGTAGGTGACCAATTCGGCGAGGGGCGCCAATGGATGACCGAGATCGTCGTGGAAGAGATCGGTTTGTTTGGTGAGCCCGGGAGCGGTGCCGGCCACGATGTGTTCGCGCAAGGCGAATACGGCGTCGCTGACGGGCACGATGTAGACCGCTTCGTGGCCGATGGATTGATTCAGGGTGCGCACCTGGGCTTCGAGGCCGTTGAGCCAGCGGGCGCGGTGGCCATCGTGCATTTGGTGCAAGCTCTCCAGGGTGGAGGCGTTGCGCTCTTCGTTCTTGAAGGGGCGATCGAGGACGCCGTCGTTCGCCGGCCACGATGCTTGCACGAAAACGCGCAGCTTCGGGTTCTTTTCGAGGCCGAGCTTGGTGAAATTGTCGATGCCCTCATCCGGCAGCAGCCGGTGCGGGGAGACCGTGAGCACATCCACGCGGCCCTCGCGCAGGGCAGCTTTGGCGAGGTTCTTATCATCCGGCAGGTTCCAGTGCTGGATCACCCGCGAGCCGCCGAGCATTTGTTGTCCCGCCGCCTCGTACGGGATGCCGGCGGCTTGCGCCATCGGCGGGAGCATCTTCGCCGTGAAGATCATGAAGCTGTGTGCGCAGACGAAGACGCGCTGGGTAGAGGGCGCGTTCGCGTCGGCGGCGAAGAGACTGCCGCCGATGGCGAGGAGGACCAGCAAGGCGAGGAAGCGGGGTAATCTCATTGGAGTAGCAACGATCTTGGCGGCGAAAGGTTACCGTCATTGTGCGGTTCGGCACAAGACGGTTACGCCAGACCGTAAGAGCACTTTCCTAATGAGGACCGGGATGTGTAGGTTCGTCAGGACATGCACCCCCGTTTCCCCTCGCTCGCCTTGGCGGTTTTTCTCGCGCTCCCGTTTTTCCTGGATCCATTTCCGGCGCGAGGTGCGGCCCCGCCGACAGCGGAGGTGGTGGCGAGCCTGGCTGTGCCGACAATCCAGCGCGATGCGCAGGGGACTGTGACGTTAAGCAGCGCTCCGCCGGGGGCGGTGATCCGTTACAGCCTCGACGGCGCGGACCCAGGGCCGAAGACCGGGCCGTATCTCGCTCCGATCGCTCTCCCCGCGGGTGGTACGGTGAAGGCGCGCGCCTTCTCGGAGGATCGCAAGGAGATGAGCGAGCTGGCAGAGATGAAATTCGAACCGCTGCCGGGCGCTGCGGCGCAGCCAGCGACGCTGGTGCCCTGCACGCAGGATCGCGACTGGCCGATTTACGATTGGGCCGTGCGCCATGCGGCAGTGACGAAGATCGCGGCGGAGCGCAAGGCGTCGCTGGTCTTCATCGGCGATTCCATCACGCAGATGTTTGGCGGCGAGCCGCATGATCGCTCGCAGCCCGGCAAGGAGGTGTGGGAGCAGCACTACGCCCAGCGCAACGCGGCGAATCTCGGTTTCGGCTACGACTTCGTGGAAAACACGCTGTGGCGCCTGCGGCACGGGGAACTCGACGGCGCGGCGGCGAAGGTCGTCGTCATTCACATCGGCACCAACAACGTGAGCCGCAATACGCCGGAGGAAATCGCCGCGGGCATTCGCGCTATCTGTGCGGAGGTGCACCAACGGCAACCGGGCGCGAAGACCGTGCTCATGGCCATCTTTCCGCGCGGACCGAAGCCCGATGCCACGCGCGCGAAGCTGGAGGCGATCAACAAGTTCCTGGCCGAACTGGACGGCAAGGAGGGTATTACTTTCCTCGACATCGGGGCGAAATTCCTCGAGCCCGATGGCAGCATTGCGCGGGAGACGATGGGCGACTTCCTGCATCCCACGGCGAAGGGTTATGAAATTTGGGCGCGGGAGCTGGAGCCGGTCTTGAACAAGCTGCTCGGGGAAACCAAGCCGTAGCCGGCGGGCTGACGAATGAATTCCCCCCGGATCATCACCGCCCTCGCGCTGCTCAGTCTTTCCGCATGGGCGGACGATTGGCCGCAGTGGCGCGGTCCCCAGCGCGATGGAGTGTGGCGGGAGAAGGGGATCATGGAATCGTTTCCGCCCACTGGCTTGAAGGTGCTTTGGCGCGCTGAAGCGGGGGGTTCCTGGCCGAGCCCGGTCGTCGCGGACGGGCGGGTCTTTTTGCACGATGCGCAATTGACGCATCCCCGGGCACACGAACGTGTGCGGTGCTTCGATGCGACCAGCGGCAAGGTGTTGTGGACCCACGCCTACGAGGTGGATTATCCCGATTGGGCTTATAATGCCGAGCAGAATGGGGGGCCGGCCGCCACGCCCGCGGTGGTGGAGGGCAAGGTCTATGCGTTGGGCGCCAATGGAGATGCCATGTGTCTCCATGCGGCGACTGGCGAACTGCTGTGGCGCCGGGATTTGGCGAAGGACTACGCGGCGGCGGAATTGCAGTGCCGCGCATCGCCGCTGGTGGATGGCGACCGGGTCATTCTCGCCATCGGAGGAAAGCCGGGAGCGTGTGTCGTTGCGCTCGATCGGAACACCGGCCGCGATGTCTGGAAGGCGCTGGATGAACCGGCGGCCAATAGTTCGCCGATCATGATTACCGCGGGTGGCCAGCGGCAGTTGATCGTCTGGACGGGTGAATCGATTTCCTCGCTCAATCCCGCCACCGGCGCGACCTGGTGGCGCGAGGGTCTCAAGACCAGCAATAACGACGACAACGCCACGCCGGTCTGCTCCGGTGACCGATTGCTCGTCAGCGGGCTGATGTTCAAGCTGGATGCGGACAAACCCGCCGCCAGCATCCTGTGGCCGGAAAATCGCGGCGTGACGAAGCGCATCCTGAGCAACACTTCGACGCCGGTGATCGCTGGCGATGCCATCTACTCCGTCACGAGCCGCGGGGAATTCGTGTGCCTCGATGCCCATACCGGCAAACAGATATGGGCGACGGACAAGGTGACCGCGCGCAAGACCGGCCCGAGCGCTCACATCACGCCGCATGGCGACACCGCCTTCCTCTACACCGACGAGGGGATGCTGATTCATGCGCGGCTCAAGCCCACGGGCTACGGGGAAATCAGCCGGACGAAACTGATCGAGCCATTGAAAAAACAGTTGGAGACAGCACAAAAACTTCA
>NZ_JBDUCX010000255.1:0-9358 GCF_040003245.1 Chthoniobacter sp. | reverse complement strand
ACCGAGACACGGACGGCCGGGTTGCTGGAAGCCTGTGTTGAAGAAAATCTGCGCGGGCGCGTGGTTGAACTGATCGGTCGTCACCGACTTGATGAGGCAGATGTCGTCCACGATCTCCGCGAGATGCGGCAGCACTTCGGAAAGTTCCGTGCCGCTTTGGCCGTGGCGCGCGAACTTGAATTGCGGACCGAGCACCGCGGCGTCCGGGCGGATGAAGGCGTAGCGCTGCCCGGCGATGACGGACGGCGGGAGCGGCTTGCCCTCGAGTTTGGCGAGCTCCGGTTTGTAATCAAACAGGTCGAGCTGACTCGGTGCGCCAGCCATGAAGAGGTGGATGACGCGCTTCGCTTTCGCGGGGAAATGCGACTGTCGAGGGGCCAGCGGATTCGCCGCGGGGACTCCGCGCGCTCCGGAAGAAAGCGCTTCCGTGAGCAGACCGGCAAAGGCGATTTTGCCGAGGCCCACGCCGCACTCATGCAGGAAATGGCGGCGGGTGACTTGCTGGCAGTATTGCTGGATCGGATTCATGGGTTCAGCTCCGGGTGATGGCTTCGTCGAGGTTCCACAGCGCGCGGGCGAGCGCCGTCCACGCGGCGCATTCGTTCACGTCGCCCGCGCCTTCGCCGGCGAGTTCTTTGGCGTTCAACTCTCCCTTGGTGAAGCGCTCTTTCTGTGTCGTAAAAAATTTTACCAACAATTCCAATTCGGCATCGGTCGGGGGGCGGGTGAGGCAGCGGCGGAACAGCGTGCGCACCCGGTCTTCGACCGAGCCGCCTTGGGCGGCGAGGGAGTGGCCGAGGGCGCGCGAGGCGTCGAGAAAGACGACGTCGTTGAGCAGGGCGAGGGCCTGCAGGGGCGTGTTCGAGACATCGCGGCGGGCCAGGCAGGCTTCACCGGTCGGGGCGTCGAAATTGGCGTAGAGGGCAAAGGGCGCGGTGCGCTTCATGAAGGTGTAAAGGCTTCGGCGATAGCGACTTTCTCCGTCGTCGGCGTTCCATTTTGGACTACCGTAGGCGGCGTCCATCACCCCATCCGGTTGAGGAGGATACACACTGGGGCCGCCAATTTTCTCCGAAAGCAGCCCGCTGGCGAGCAGCGCCGAGTCGCGGACGATCTCCGCCTCCAGGCGGAAGCGCGGGCCGCGCGCGAGGAGTTTGTTGTCCGGGTCGCGGGCGATCAACTCCGGCGTGGCGCGCGAGGACTGCCGATAGGTCGCGCTCGTGACGATGAGCTTGTGCATCTGCTTCACGGACCAGCCGCGCTGCATGAATTCCACGGCCAGCCAATCGAGCAACTCGGGGTTCGACGGCGAGTCCCCTTGAAACCCAAAATCGCCCAACGTGCGCACGATACCCCGGCCAAAGAACGCCGCCCAGTCGCGATTCATGATCACGCGCGCCGTGAGCGGATTGTCGCGGGACACGAGCCAGCGCGCGAAGCCCAGCCGATTGTGCGGCGCATCGGGCGGGAAGGCGCCGGCCAGCGAAAGCACGCCGGGCTCGACGCGCTCCGTGGGCTGGAGGAATTCGCCGCGGTTGTGGACGAAGGTCGGGCGCGGATTTTCCGGCGGGCGCTCCTGCATCACGAGGGTGGTCGTGAATTGCAGCGGCTTGCGCAATTGATCGATTTCTTTGCGCGCGGTGGCCAGTTCCGGTGCGCTGAGCAGGAATTGCGCACGCAGTTTTTCCCGTTGTTCGGCGGTCAGCTTCTCATCTGGGATAGAGAATAACGACGCAATCTCGACGGGCATCTCCCGCGCTTCCGCCGCAGGATCGGTCGTCACGGAGATGCGGAATTTGCCGAGTCCGCAGGCGAAGTAGCGCTCGAAGAGCATCTTGAGCGTGAACTCACCGGCGGCGGCCAGCGGGGCCGCGAGATTGAAGACCGCCTCGTGGTTGCGGCCCTGGCCGCCATCGATGCTCCAGCCGGTCTGGAGATTGTCGTCGATCGCCTTGTCCGCCTCGAATTTTCCCTTGGCGAAACTGTGCGTCGCGCGAGCCCACGGCTGCTTGTGGCCGCTGGCCAGCAGCTCGATATTGCTGAGCATGAAGTCGCCCGCCGGGCCTTCGTAGAAGATGCGTCCCGGGCCGTGTTTCGGCAGACGATCATCGGCCAGCACTTCCAGGCGCACGGCGGTGATACCGCGCAGCTCGCTGCGGAATTTCAACTCGTAGGTATCGCTCTTCGACATATCACCACTGACGAAGATCACGCCGTCATTGCCGACCGTGAGCAGAGGCAGATTGGATTTCGCATCCACGGGTGGCAGCGTCGTCCAGTGCACCGAACGGGCGCGTTCACGCTCCAGCCATTTGGCAAAACCCTGGTCGATCGCCTCGCGCCGTTGCTCGGCGACGGGGCGCGGAGGTGCATCATTGGCCACGCTGAATCGCACGCGCCCGAGCGTGTGCTGCTGTCCATATTGCTGCTCCAGCCGCACCACCAATTGCGTCCCGGTGGGGAAACTCACCGGTTGCTCGAAATGAAAAGTCGCGGTGTGCGGGGCATTCAACTTCGAGCCTTCGCGATGCACCGCCCAGCCGGTGTCGACGTGGGCATCGATGGCTTTTTCGATTTCAAAACCCGGTTGGGACACATCGGCCTCGGCCCGCGACAATTTCACCACCTGCGCTTGTTCCGGGGCGTTCTTCGGCGCGGCGGTAACGGTGATCTCGCTCAGGACGAAATTACCATGCGCCACGCGGCCGGGCCCTTCCTTGGGCAACGAGGGATCGGTCAACGCTTCGAGGCGGAGCTGGCTGATCGGCCCGGCACCGGCGTCGAGGATGAAGGTGTAGTCGTCCTTTTCCGGGCCCGGCGCGGCGAAGAGCGCGGAATGGTCAGGGAGAATCTTCGGCTGCTCTCCACTGGCAGTCTCGACGCGCCCAGGGTGCAAGGGCGTCCAGCGGCGGTCCGTCACCGGCCACTTCTCGGGGAGCGCCGCGATGAGTTTCGCGAGCTTCTCGTTCCGCGCCGCTTCCTGCGCGGCGACATCGGGCGGCGGCAAATCCATCTCCGGCTCATCGGCATTATTGAGCGAAGCCATGACTTCGTAGTACTCGCGATGCGGGATGGGGTCGTACTTGTGCGTGTGGCACTGCGCGCAACCCACGGTGATACCCAGCCAGGTGGTGCCCGCGGTGCTCACGCGGTCGACCATCGCGAGATAACGAAATTCCAGCGGATCGATCCCGCCTTCCTCGTTGAGCATGGTGTTGCGATTGAATCCCGTGGCGATGCGCTGCGCGGGCGTGGCATTCGGCAGCAGATCGCCGGCGAGCTGCTCGATGGTGAACTGGTCGAAGGGCATCCCGTCGTTCAACGCCTTGATCACCCAGTCGCGATAGGGCCAGATGCTGCGTGGGCGGTCCTTTTCGTAGCCATTGGTGTCCGCATAACGCGCAAGATCGAGCCAGCGGCGCGCCCAGCGTTCGCCGTAGCGGGGTGAGGCGAGCAGGTGATCGACGAGCTTTTCGTAGGCGTCCGGGGAAGCATCGCCAGCGAAGGCGTCGGCCTCGGCCGGGGTCGGGGGCAAACCGACCAGGTCAAGGTAGAGCCGGCGGCAAAGCGTGTATTTATCGGCCTCGGGCGAAGGGGATAGGCCGGCGGACTCCAGGTGCGCGAGGACAAAATGGTCGATGGGATTGCGCGGCCAATCTGCGCGTTTCACCGCCGGCAGCGGAGCCTGTTGCGGTTTCTTGAACGCCCAGTGCAGATCGTAGGGCGCGCCCTGTTCGATCCATTTATCGAGCACGGCAATCTGCCGGGCGGTCACTTGCTTGCCGCTCTTCGGCGGCGGCATTTGCTCGTCCTTGTCCTTCGAATGAATGCGCAGCGACAGGTCACTTTCCGCGACCTTGCCCGGCACGACCGCGCGGACTCCATCCTTCTCCGCGAGAGCGCCTTCGCGAGTATCGATCCGGCGGTCACCCTTGCGGTTCTTCGGGTCGAAGCCGTGGCACTTGAAGCAATTCTCGGAGAGGATCGGGCGCACGTCGCGGTTGAAATCCACTTTGTCCGGCAACGGCGCCTCCTCACCATGAGCGAGTCCCGCAACGGAGAGGGCGGCCGCGAGCAAACCGGCGCGAAGACTGAAGGGGGCGGTCATGGAAGAGAAGAACAGGCGCTGGACGCTATGGGCTGTCCAAGGCCGTGCCAATATACGAAATCACGTAAGAGACTGTGAAATAAGCCGTTCAACTTGGAAATTTTGGCCCGCGAATCACACAGATCACACGAATGAAATCCTTCCCATTCGTGTGATTCGCGTGATTCGCGGGCTTTTTAAAAGTCTCCAAGAGCATTCCAACGTCCGGCCCGGCCCGCAGCGTCAAATCGCTCTTTTCCTTACATGAGGCGCTCGCTCCCTGGCCAACGCTCTGGCGCGCGGTGTGCTATGGACATCCTCCACTGACTGACCTACGCATTTTTCCGATGACTATCACCGACGCAACGCCAGCGGGTGAGCGCCTGCACTCCTTCACGCTCGACCATCTCACCGAGCGCATGACCGTCCGCGAGATCATCCGCGCGCGCATCTGGCAGGAAGTCGCGGACTACAACCAGAGCCCCGCCGAGATCTTCCGCGGCCTCGTGGCGCCCGGCGAGGCGGAGCGCACGCTGAACGGCTGGAAGATGCCCAAGAAGCGGCGGCGGGTGGATTGGGAGGCGCAGTTCCAGAGCGCCTGCACCGCCTTCGAGCGCAACGGCTTTTTCCTCCTCGTCGGCGATCGCCAGGCGGAAAGCCTCGATGAAGAGTTCAGCGTGGACCTCGAGACGGAGGTGCAATTTGTGAAACTGACCCCATTGGTTGGCGGATAGTTTATGTGGGATTGGTTGAAAAAGGTGGTCGCCGCGTCGCCGACGGACGGCGTGGAGACGGAAGAAGCCCGGCGCCTGCTCGCCGCTTTCAATCTATTCCACCGCAGCGCGGGTTTTGCCGACCAGCAGAACTTCCGGGCGACACAGGATGGCGTTTCGCAACCGATCCTGGCCGCTCCGCCACGCGTGCAGGCCCTCGTAACGGTATTGTTGTTTGCGATGCGGGCCCGGGAGAACGGAAAGTGGAGCATCCTGGGCGGGATCCAGGACAAGCTGCTGCAAACGCTGCTGCGGAAAAACCTTCCGCTCATCCCCGGCGATCTCGACGACATGCTGGAAGCGGTTGCAGCGGGGATGAAATCGCAAGTGCTGGTGTCGCTCGGAAGCGTGCTCGGCAAATGTGAGGTAATGAAGGAGGGTGGCCAATTGAGCGAGGGCAATCGCACGAATTTGCAAACCATCGCCGCGAAGCTCGGGGGAGCGAAGTGCATCTACTCGGAAGGACGCAAAATCGTCGCGCGCATCACGCAGATACTCGACACGGCAGAGGCTCCTTCGGGCGGGCCTCCGCTGGATCGCGCGGATGCGTGGGCGGCCCTCGCGGAGGACGACTTCGCGGCGATGGCGGAACCCGAACGCGCGGCCTGGCGCGCCTTGCTGACTCAGGCCCGCACCGCCTCCGCCGCGCAACCCGCAGCCCGCTGGCTTCTGGCGGCCCGTCCGCTGGTCGAGAAGGTCGGTCCCGCAAAACTTGCCGAGTCCCTGACCCGCTGGTCGCGCGTGGTAAAGCCAAGATCGTACGAAAGCCGGATGACGAATTCCCAGGCGCCCCTGCCCTTGCATGAGGCCAACAGCGACGTGCTCAAGGGACTCGTGTGGTGCTGTGCGTCGCTCGGCGATAGCGGCACGGCGGGGATCGTCGCCGACCTCGCCGCCATCTGTTACCGCAAGGTGCCGGGCGTCGGTCCGATTTCCTCGAAGGTCGGCAACGCGTGCCTCGTGGTGCTGGAAAAGATGGGGGACCTGGCCGCCGTGGCGCAGCTCTCCCGCCTGCGCAACAAGATCAAATACGTCGTCGCCCAACGGCTGGTGCAGCGGGCGCTCGAAACGGCCGCCGCGAATGCCGGCATGACCGTGGCCGATCTCGAAGAGATCGCCCTGCCGACCTTCGGCCTGCATCCTGAGGACGGCCTCGACGAGTCCCTCGCGTCGTTCACCGCCGAGATTCGCATTTCCCCCGCCGCCGAAGTGAACATCACCTGGCGAAACGCCGACGGCAAAGCGCAGCAATCCGTGCCCGCCGAAGTGAAGAGCGAGGCCGCCAAGGAGTGGAAGGAACTCAAGAACACACTCGGTGAAATCGGCAAGTTGCTCGACGCGCAACGCCACCGGCTGGAGCGGCTCTGCCGGGTCGAGCGCACCTGGCGCTACGCCGATTGGCGCGAACGTTACCTCGATCATCCGCTGGTTGCGCCCTTCGCCCGGCGCTTGATCTGGCGATTCGCCCCGCCCGGGGCGGACCCGCTCCTCGGCATCTGGCACGAGGGCCGGCTCGTCAGCGTGCATGACGGACCTCTGCCGGAAATGGCCAGCGAGACGGTCGTGACGCTCTGGCACCCGATCACCAGCGACGTGGCGGTGGTGCAGGCCTGGCGCGCGGAGCTCGTCACGCGGCAAGTCACACAGCCCTTCAAACAGGCGCATCGCGAAATCTATGTCCTGACCGATGCCGAGCGCACGACCGGCACGTACTCGAATCGTTTCGCCGCGCACATCCTGCGGCAGCATCAGTTTGCCGCGCTCGCCCACCAGCGCGGCTGGACCTACCGGCTGCAGGGCGCTTTCGATTCCGCCAATACACCCGAACTCGCCGTTCCCGAGTGGAACTTGCGCGCGGAATTCTGGGTCGAAAGCGGCCAGGGCCATGAAGACATTTCCGATAGCGGCATCTACGTCCATATGGCCACGGACCAGGTGCGCATTTTGCGCGACCAGGAGTCGCTGCTGCTCAGCGCCGTACCACCCCTGATCTTTTCCGAGATCATGCGCGACGTGGATCTCTTCGTCGGCGTGTGCAGCGTGGGCAACGATCCGGCGTGGGCGGACCGCGGCGCCTATGGGCCGGACACGGGTGCCTGGGGTCGATTTGCCTTTGGTGTACTCACGGCGACCGCGGAAACCCGTCGCGACGTGCTCACGCAACTGGTGCCGAAGCTCAAGATCGCGGCGCAGTGTTCCTTCGAGGAGCGTTTCCTGGTCGTGCGCGGCGAGCTGCGCACCTACAAGATTCACCTGGGCAGCGGCAACATCCTCATGGCGCCGAATGACCAATATCTATGCATCGTGCCGGCGCGCGGTGGCAAGGAAGACAAAGTCTTCCTGCCCTTCGAGGGCGATGCTACCTTGTCCATCATTCTCAGCAAGGCCTTCCTGCTCGCCGCGGATGCCAAGATCACCGATAGCAGCATCCTGAGCCAGATTCGTTCGCAAAGAGCGACCGGCTAGGCTGAATCGACAGGCCCAGAGGCCGAGGGGAAATGAACCACGAAGGCACGAAGACACTAAGGAGAGCCCAGTCCTTCGTGTCTTTGTGGTAGAAATCAATGGCGAAAGCGAATGACACGCCCTAGCCAGACACCCATGTCCCAACCTGCACCCAGCGACTGGATGCGCCACTTGCGCCCGGAGGCCCTGCACCAGCTCTTCGAGCATTTGCCAGGCACGCTTTTCTTCGCCAAGAACACCGTGGGGGAAATCATGCTGGGCAATCGGGCCTTCGTGGAACGTTGCGGCTACCCGAGCCTCGACAAACTCGCGGGGCGCACCGATGCGGAAATCTTTCCGCCACACATGGCGGCGAAATATCGCGAGGACGACCTGGAGGTGATGCGCACGGAGCGGCCGATGCTCCAGATCGTGGAGCTTTTTCCCAGCCGGCACGGCGAGCCGGAGTGGTTCATCACGGACAAGCTACCGCTCTTCGACGAGGCCGGCCGCGTGGTCGGCGTGTGCGGCATCGTGCGCAGTTATGAAGGCTCGCGGCGCGCGCTCCAGCCGTATCTCGATCTCGCGCCGGTGGCGGATTACATCAAGGCGCACAGCGGCGAGCCCATCTCGGTGCGCGAGCTGGCGCGCATGGCGGGGCTCTCGGTGCGGCAATTCGAGCGGAAGTTTTTCGAGACCTTTCACACCACGCCAAAGCATTATCTCATGCGGCTGCGCGTGCTGCTGGCCTGCGACGAATTGCTGGAGACACGCCGGACGATCACCGAGATCGCGCTGGCGGCGGGGTTTTGCGATCACAGCGCGTTCGCCCGGCATTTCCGCAAGCACATGGGGGTGTCGCCCCGCGAGTACCGGGATGAGTATCGCGGCGGAAACAGCGCGGCTCGAACATCGGGAGACGCCTTACGGCGCCCAACATCCAACACGCAACATCCAACATCCAACATCCAATAGGGAATCCACTGCGCACGTCGCTTGCGCCATTGGATGTTGGATGTTCTGCCTTGAAACCTAAAGCCCGCCCTTTTGGACGACGACGCGGCGCAGTTCAAAATCGTCGATATTCCGCGCGGCGCTTCCGGGGACGATCTCGATGGTGTTCTGGCCGTCCTTGAGCGCCTTGCTCTCGATCGGTATCACCAGATGGTCCACGTTTTGGGCGCCCTCGTGTTTGTGGACGAGCCGGTTGAGCACGGTGATCTCGGCGCCGTTGAGATAAAGTTTGGTCAGGTATTTGCCGTGGCCCATGGCCCGCGCCGAATGGGGGTCCGCAGGAGAGGTCAGATCAGCGATGTCGATGACGATGACGAATCGATCCGCGAGCGTGTGGCTCACCGAATCGGACAGGGTAAACGTGGTGTGATATTGCCGGGCGTTCGGCTGGGGAACGCTGAACGCCTTGATGTTGTCGTCGCCCACGTGGAACGGGGATGAAAGTAGGGTGACCGACCAGACGGGCGGAAACGGATCCGCGCACAGGGCGGAGGACGATGCGGCGAGCAGGCAGGCAACAACGGCGAGCAGGCGAAGAAATAGGGCTTTCATGGCAAAAAACGGGAAAACGGCGCACGCGACCCACCCACTTCTCCGGCAGGCGATCTCGGCGGCGGAACGTGTCAAAGCGGTTGACCAACGTAAAGGTGAAACGGGATGAGCACCCCGTGATCACGGTGCTTCTCCTCTCGGCGTCTCTGCGTTTTAGAATTCCTACTTCAGCGTCTGGAGAAACGCCTGGATATCCGCCAGTTCCTGCGGCTTGAGGATGAGGCCCATTGGGGGCATCGGTGAGGTACCGAGCGCCTCGTAGCCTTTGGCCAACACCTTGTTGGGCTCGAGCAGGGATTCCTTGATGTAGGCGGGGGTGGCGCGGGTGGCGATGCCGTCGAGGGGTGGGCCGACGGTGCTGCCCTGGCCGTGGAGCGAATGGCAGAGCACGCAAGCGACTTGATGCTTGAGGAAGATTTGCTCGCCGCGTTTCGGGTCGCCGGCGAGGACGGCGTCGTCCCCGGTGGGCAGCAGCTCGACCAGCTTC
>NZ_JBDUCX010000064.1:0-29947 GCF_040003245.1 Chthoniobacter sp. | reverse complement strand
TTTACCGCGGGGACTTCGCTAACTTTTTGCAGAAAGGATGAAATATCCGGGTTAGACCCCTCGTGGCGTGGACCCAGGGTAGCTCGTGCCTCGCAACCCTGGGCTGGATGATGAAACGCCGTTGGCGTTTGTCTCCCGCAAAACCTAAAGTGCGGACCCGCGCCCGCCCGCCCGTTACGAAGGATACTTCTCAAACTTCGGCAGCGCGGAATTCATGACATCCCAAGGCTGCGCGTCGCAGGTCCACGCATCGAGCTGCTGCTGAAATCCGCTGGCATCATCGAGGCTCGTCGTCCGGATCCCCACGATCTGCGGGACCGCGTCGGGCAGGCTCAGGATCGGCGACCCGCAGGCGGCGCAAAAGCCGCGCCGGTTGTGGCCGCCCGCTTCACTCGGCGTGGGGTGAAAGCGGGGTTCGCCTTTCACCACCCGGAAGGCATCCTTCGGCACGACCACGAAGGACGAATACGGCCCTCCGCTCGATTGCTGACAATCCCGGCAATGACAGTGCAGCATGACCACGGGCAATGCAGTGGATTCATAGCGAATCGCGCCGCAAGCGCATCCGCCGGTCAAGGGTGTGGTGAGAGTGGCAGACATGGGTGATGAAATGGGTTGATGGGTGTTCGGGTGTTCCTAATACGACGAATGAAGCAGTGGCTGGAGGACATTCATTTGCCGTTTTTTTTTGGCAACGCGGAAGTGGCGAGGGCGGTGTGATGTAGGGCGCGTGTCTCCACGCGCCGGGATGGCGCTGCGATCCCGATTCTGGCCCGGCGCGTGGGGACACGCGCCCTACACCGGTGCTCGGCGCGCGCAATTCGTGCGCACTGCCTGGTCGGTGGTGGCTACCGCCCTGGGGCGAGTTCGAAGAGCCAGCCTTTGAGATACTCGGTCTCGGGGAGCGTGGTGATGATGGGGTGGTCGGCGCCCTGGGTGTAGGTCGCGAGCTGGCGCAACGTCTTTTTGGCGTCGACGGCGGCTTCGTTGATCACATCCATGAAGATTTCGCGGCTGACGTGGTGCGAGCAGCAGAAGGTGGCGAGCAGGCCGTCGGGGTTGAGGAGCTTGAGGGCGCGCAGGTGGATCTCCTTGTAGCCGCGCATGGCGTCGCCGAGCTTGCCCTTGTTCTTGGTGAAGGAGGGCGGATCGAGGATGATGAGGTCGTAGCGGGCCTGCTGGCGCTCGAGGTCGTTGAGCAGGTCGAAGACATTGGCCGCATACGTTTCCACCTTCAGGTTGTTGCGCTCGGCGTTGCGCTTCACGAGTTCCACGCACTCGACGCTGATCTCGATGGCTTGCACCTGGCTGGCGCCGGCCTTGGCGCAGGCCAGGGCGAAGGCGCCCTGGTTGGCGAAGCAGTCGAGCACCTTGCGCCCGGCGGCGTGGGCGGCGACGGCGGTGTAGTTCGGCAGTTGATCGAGATAGAAGCCGGTCTTTTGTCCCTGGAGGAGGTCGACCTGGAAAGTGATGCCGTCCACGGTGATCTCGAAGGGCGCGGGCGCTTCGCCGGCGAGGACGCCGGTGTGCAGTTCGAGGCCCTCGGCTTTGCGAATGGGCGCGTCGTTGCGCTCGATGATGGACTTCGGATGAAGCAGGCCTTGCAGGGCTTCGGTGAGCAGGGCTTTGCGCTGGTCCATGGCCATGGTCAGCGTCTGCACCACGAGATGATCGCCGTAACGATCGACAATGACGCCGGGCAGGCCATCGCTTTCGCTCCACACGAGGCGGCAGAGCCGTGGGTCGACCTTGCGCCGTTCGCGATACTCGACGGCTTGTTTCAGGCGGCGCTGGAAGAATTCGAGGTCGAGGTCCTGGCGTTGCCGGGAAAAGCGCCGGGCGATGATCTGCGACTGCGCATTGTAGATGGCGGAGCCGAGCAGGCGGTCCTGCCCGTCCTTGAGCGAAACGACGTCGCCATTGGCCGGTTGCCCGAAGGCCTTGAGCACCTCGCTGGCGTAGACCCAGTCGTGGCCGTGGAGGATGCGGGAGCGAGGTTTGATGATGAGTCCGGCCATGTGGTGGGGGGAGAACGTAGAAGCGGGGTGGGGGAAGGTCAACGTCCGCTCGCCTTCCGGCGCTTTTCGGCTATTCTCCCCCCGAACGCTTTTGAACGGTCACTTCGATGGCGTGTCGAAACCTTCCTCCGCCATGCCATTCCGAATCCCAGCCGTGCTTCTCGCGCTCGCGGTGCTGCCGCTGGCGGGAGTGTCGGCGGCGGACGGGGACAAGGAAAAGGGCGCGGCGGCGCTGGGACTGTTGAAGGCGATCGACGACGGTTTCGTGCAGGTCTTCGAAAAGGTGGCCCCGACGGTGGTGATTATCGATGCCATCAAGCGGACGAACGATGACGACGACGAATTGCCGCGGGGCTTTGAGTTTTTCCTCGATGACGGGCGCCCCGGGCGGCGCGACACGCCGAAAGTGCCGGGACCGCCGACGCACAGCGAGGGCTCGGGTTTCATCGTGCGGAAGGATGGCTACATCCTGACGAATCATCATGTGGTCGCCGACGCGGAGAAACTCACGGTGCGGCTGAAGGATGGACGGTCTTTTTCGGCGAAGCTCATCGGCGGAGACGACCGGACGGATGTGGCGGTGATCAAGATCGAAGCGAAGGATCTGCCGACCGTGGAGTGGGGAGACAGCGAGAAATTGCGCGTGGGGCAGATGGTATGTGCCATCGGCGCGCCGTTCAGCCAGGACTATAGCTTTACGGTCGGTTGGGTGAGCGGCAAAAACCGGACGAACCTGCTGGGGCCGAGCTCGACGACGATTCTTTTCGAGGACTACATCCAGACCGACGCTTTCATCAACCCGGGCAACAGCGGCGGGCCGCTCTTCGACGTGGAAGGAAAGATCGTGGGCATGAACACGCTGATCAATGGGCTCGGGCATGGCCTGGCCTTCGCCATCCCGGCGGGGATGTTGCAGGACGTGGGCCAGCAGCTCATCGCCACCGGCAAAGTGCAGCGGCCGTGGCTGGGGATTCGGATCGAGACGCTGGCCGACAATAGTTCGCTGCGCGCGCATCTCGTGGGCATCGAGCAGGGGGTGGTGGTGGATACGGTGGAAGCCGATGCGCCCGCCTACAAGAGCGACCTGCGGCCGGCGGATGTCATCACCGAAGTGGACGGGGTGAAGGTGAACTCAGCGCACGATTTGCAGCGGCTCATCTTGAAGAAAAGGATCGGGCAACCCGTGAATCTCACGGTGTGGCGCGCCGGGAGCACCCTGCAAATCGCGGTGGCCACGGGCGAACTGCCCATGGAAGTGACGAAAGTGGCGAATGTCGCGCCGGCCAAGGACACGCCCGGCGCGAAGGCGGAGACACTGGGGCTGAAATTGCGCGATGGGAAACCCACCGGTGCGCACGTGCTGAGTGTGGCGGCGGGCAGCCCGGCGGCGCATGCCGAGATTTTTGCGGACGACGTGATCACGGGCGTCGAGAGCAAGCCGGTGAATGATGCGGCGGGCTGTGTCTCGGCCATCACCACCGGACTCGTCACGAAGGGAAATAAAGGCGTGCTGATCAATATCGAGCGCCAGGGACGGCGCGCCTTTGTGATCCTGAATCCCCGTCTGCCATCGCCACCCTGAGTGCGAAATCTTTCCTTGGTTGGGGCGGCCGGTGCCTCGCAAAAGGCACCGGCCGTTGCTTTGGACGCGGAACGAAATCGGATTGCACCCCGCCCGTTTCGGGCAACTTTGGCACTGCATGAATCCTCCTGATCGCCCGTCGCCCAGGCAGCACCTCCGCGCGGCCGCAGTGGCGCTGGCGCTGGCGGCGCTGTGCGTGGCAGTGGAGTCGGGCCGCGCGTGCCGCCGGGAGCGGCGGGATCTCCACACCGTGGCGGCGGAGAATTCATCGGTGAAAGACCTGGGGGTCGTCTGGCAGAAAGAGACTTTTGCGCAGCCGGATTTGTTGCCGCTCTATGGGAGTTCGGAGCTGGTCAAGAAGGCGCCGAACAAGGCCAGCCAGTTCTTTGCGCGATATCCCACCGGCTTTGCCATTTCGCCGGTGGGCCGCCCCAGTTGCACCTCGCTGATCCTGCTCGAGAAGATCGCGGCCTCCGGCGCGGCAGCGCGGGGACGCAAGGTGGCCATCTGTGTGTCGCCGAGTTGGTTCATCACCAAGGGGGCAAATCACGATGGCTTCGCCGGAAATTTTTCCGCGATGCAGGCGAGCGAGCTTTTCTTCAGCGCTCCGCTGAGCCTGCGGCTCAAGCACGCCATTGCCCGGCGGATGCTGCGTTATCCCGAGGTGTTTGATCAGTCGCCGCTGCTCGCGGTGGCCGCGCGCGGGCTGGCCGGGGATCGCCTGCGGGACCGGTTGCTCTACTTCGCCAGCGTGCCGCTCGGCCGCCTGCAAAACGTGGTGTTCCGGCTGCAGGATCATTTCGAAGTGATCGATCAGTTGGAGCAGGAGCGCCGGCGGGGCCACGCGCATGATCGGCAGGAAGCGCAGCCTAATTGGGACGCGCTATTGGCGACGGCGCAGACGCAGTGGACGCCTTTGCCGGAGGATGTGCCCGATTCGCGCCTGCGCCAATTTGCCAACGATGGCGCGTTTCTCCATGCACTCCAGTATTCCTACGAATGGGGCGACCTGGAACTGCTGTTGCGCGCGCTGCGGGAACTCGGTCTCGACCCGCTCGTGCTGAGCATGCCGATCGAGTATGCGCATTTCGAACGCATGGGCATCTCACCCCAGTGCATCGATGCCTACGCGTGGCGGCTGCGCGCCTTCGCGGAGCGCTACCAGGTGCCGGTCGTGGATTTCGCGGACCTCGGCGAAGACCCGCAGTTTTTTGCGGATCACTTTGGCCACCCCAGCGCGAAGGGCTGGATCTACTTTGATCAGACGTTGGACGATTTCTATCACGGTCGTCCGCTCCGCCAGTCGGCGTCGGCGTCGGCGTCGAAAGAAACGCTTCCCCGTACGCCTAGTAATCCTCCGATTGATCGCCCTCGGCCTCATCAGTCAGGGCCTTGGTCAGCGATTCCTGGAACATAAGGAAGCGCTTGGTGACGAAGAGCGGATCGCGTTGCTCGCGCGCGTCGACAAAGGCCTCGAGGAATTCTTCGATCGTCATCTCCTCGTACTCTTCCGCATCCGACTCCCACAGGCGGTCGGCGAAGGCGACCTTGTGCGTGGCCTCGAAGCAGCAGAGCGCGAGCTCGAAATCGAGGTCGTCGAATTCATCGCCGAAGAGCTCCACGACGCGGGTCGTCGCATCGCATTGGATCAGGTCATCGCTGATGAAATGGACAATGCTGATGAACGAGGTGACGTAGTAACTCATGGGATTGCGATGCGGCGGACGATAGGGCACGGCGGCTTACTTGGCCGGGAAGGCCGTGGCCAGGAACTCGAGGAACTTCTTGCGGGAATCTTTCACCAGCGGCGCGGGGCCGGTCATTTTCACGAAGACGTTGCCATCCGGATGCTCGATGATCGCGCCGAGCAGGGCGTAGTTTTCCAGCGTGGTCGCGGGGCCGCCCGGCATGCCGCTGCTGTAGGTGCCTTCCGTGGTGACGAGCGTCACTTTCGCGCTGCCGATTTGCTGTTCCTCGATCTTGGCGGCGTTCTCATTGCCGCGGAACTGGCTCACCCAGCGCTGGGCGTTCGACTGAATGTCGCCCCCGCCATCGGGACCGAAATGAAAGAAGGTGATCTCGGCGGCTTCGTTCGGCTTGGCGCCCGGGACCTTGAGCTGGGCTTTGCGCATGGGCGAGCTGACCGGCACCCACGTCCAATCCGCCGGCCGCTTGAAAGTCAGGCCGCCGACCGGGAAGGAGGCCGGGTCTTCGGCGCGCAGCGTGACGGCGCCGAGGAGGCAAAGAGCGAGGAGGGCGAGGCGTTTCATAGGGCAGCTTGTGTAGAGCCGGTCTGCCATGCGCGCAAGGAAAGACCCGCCGCTCACTTGGCCGGCGGCGCGTTTGTGCACCGGCCTGTTGTTTCGAACTCCGTCAGGTTGGCCACCGTGGTGGCGGCGATATTCTCCAGGGCGTTGCGGGTGAAAAAGGCCTGGTGCCCGGTGATGAGCACGTTCGGAAAGGTGAGCAGCCGCATGAAGATGTCGTCGGCGATGATCTTGTCCGAGAGGTCCTCGAAGAAGAGGTCGCCTTCCTCTTCATAGACGTCGAGCCCGAGGTAGCCGACGCGGCCCGACTTGAGGGCCTCGATCACCGCGCGGGTATCGATCAGCGCGCCGCGGCTGGTGTTGATGATCATCACGCCGTCGCGCATTTTGGCCAGGGCCGGGTCGCTGATGAGGTGATGGTTCTCCGGCGTGAGCGGGCAATGCAGGGAAATGACGTGCGCCCTGCTGAAGAGCTGATTGAGCGTCACGAACTCGACGCCGAGTGCCACACATTCCTTGTTGGGAAAGGGATCGTAGGCGATCACCTCGCAGCCGAGGCCGAGGAGAATCTTCGCGGTGATCGCGCCGATCTTGCCCGTGCCGATGAGGCCGACGGTGCGCCCGTGAAAATCGAACCCGAGCAATCCATCCAGCGAAAAATTGCCTTCGCGCACGCGGTTGTGCGCGCGGTGGATCTGGCGGTTCAACGTGAGCATCAGGCCCACGGTGTATTCCGCGACGGCATGTGGTGAATAGGATGGGACGCGCCCGACGGCGATGCCCAGCCGAGCCGCCTCGGGCAGGTCTACGTTATTGAAGCCCGCGCAACGCAGCGCGATGAGGCGCACACCGAGCGCCGAGAGTTCCTCGATCACGCCGGCATCCAGCGTGTCGTTGACGAAAACACACACGGCGTCGGAGCCGCGGGCCAGGGCGACCGTCTCCGCGGTAAGATGCGGCTCGAGAAAGCGCAACGTATGACGTTCCTCGTTGGCGGCGAGAAAGGACGACCGGTCGTATTTCTTCGTGCTGAAAAAGGCGACGTTCATTGGGTAGGAGGCTGCCTTCCAGCGCTCGCGGCCTCAACGTGAATCTTCCGCCTTCCTCGCCCAGCGCAGCTTCGCGCTGGCCGAGCGGGGGTTGGCGCGCAGTTCCTCCGCGCCGGGCCGCTGGACATCGCGGGCGATGTCTGTGTAGGCGCCGTCCTGCAGGCCGGCCTTGAAGGCGTGTTTGACGCGCCGGTCTTCGCCGGAGTGAAAAGTGAGGATGGCGACCCGTCCGCCGGGCCGCAGGCACTGCGGCAAGTGGCGCAGGAACGTATCGAGCGCGCTGAATTCGTCATTCACCGCGATGCGTAGCGCCTGGAAGACGCGGCGGATGGAATCGTTGGGCTCGACGCGAGGCAGGGGCGCGAGCGCTGTGCGAATGACGTTGGCGAGAGCCGTAGTCGTGGCGATCGGCGTGCGCGCCTGTGTTTCCAGAATGGCGCGAGCCAGCAGCGTGGCGTTGGGTTCGTCGGCGTTTTCCACGAGCAGTTGCTCGAGCTTGGGAGCAGTGAGTGAGGCGAGCCGGACAGAGGCGGGCTGGCCGCGCTCAGGGTTCATTCGCAAATCCAGCGGACCCTCGACTTTGAAGGTGAAACCGCGGGCCGGGTTGTCGATCTGCATCGAAGACAGCCCGAGGTCCGCGAGAATCAGGTCAGCGCCGCCGGGCGCTTCGTGGGCGAGCAGCGCGGCCAGGCCGGCGTAATTGCTGCGGTGCGCGGTGAAGACATCCGGGCCGAAGCCCAGGGCGCGCAAGCGGGCCTCGGTCTTGGGCAACTCAACGGGATCGACATCGAGGCCGAGGAGACGTCCACCCGGGTTGATCGCGGGCAGAAGCTCCCGTGCATGACCGCCATAGCCGAGCGTCGCGTCGACGGCGCATTCGCCCGGCTGTGGCGCGAGCACTTCCAGGATCTCCCGCACCATGATCGGGCGGTGCGTGCCGGCGGGGGTCTTCCCGCTGGCCAGCACTTTCTCGACGTCCGTGGCGTAGCGATCCGGTTGGTGCTCCTTGTACTTCTCGTGGAAGTGGCGTGGATTTTTTCCGGAGTAACGCGGGCGGCGGCGCGGCTTCTCGGGCAAGGGATCGGTCATCGCGCACAGCCTAGCCACATTTGCGATTGGCGGGGGAAGCGAATTTGCAGTTAGGCTCGCGCATGTCCCCGAGTTTTCCCCACGCCGCCGTCTTTCTCGCCGTCATGACCACCGCCGCCGCGCTCCGCGCCGCCGATACCTCCTATCCCGATCCCCAGTCGCTGCCCGCCAACCCGAGCCTGCCCGAGGCGCTCGTTTCCGGCGATGGCCAGCGCGTGACCACGCGCGAAGCGTGGCAGGAAAAACGCGCACCCGAGTTGCGCCGGCTGTTTCAGCACTACGAATACGGCACCTGGCCCGAGACCGCGAAGGTCACTGCCAAGGTCACACGCGAGGACAAAGCGGCGCTCGGGGGCAAGGCAACGCTGCGCGAGATCACACTTTCGCTGTCGCATCCGGAAGGCGGGCAGATTCATCTGCTGCTGGTCACGCCAAATGATGCGAAGAAACCCTCGCCGGTTTTTCTCGGACTGAACTTCAATGGCAATCTTGCGCTGCTCCCCGATCCGCAGATCTTCGTTCCGCCGGGCTGGAAGTCGAAGAAGGGCGAGACGCTCGAGCAGAGCCGCGGCTCGGAGGCGGACAAGTGGGCGCTGGATCAATCGATCGCGCATGGGTATGCGGTAGCGACATTCTGGAACAGCGAGTTTGTGCCCGACGACAAGGACGCCGCGGAGGCGATGCTACAGAAGTTGCGGCCCGCGGGCTCCACCGAACGCGGCCCGAGCGACACCGCGACCATCGCCGCGTGGGCCTGGTGCCTGAGCCGCGCGGTGGATTATCTCGTGACCGATCCCGCGCTCGATGCGAAGCGCATCGCCGTTGTTGGCCATTCACGCAATGGGAAGACTGCGCTTCTCGCCGCCGCGTTCGACGAGCGCATTGCGCTGGTGGTCCCGAGCCAGGCAGGCTGCGGCGGTTCCGCCCCGTGCCGGGTTTCGGCAGAGCTTTCCACGGAAGGCGCGAATGGACGGTCGATCGTCGAAACCGTGAAACGCATCAATACGAGCTTTCCCCATTGGTTCAGCGGGAATTTCAAGGCATTCAACACCGAGCCGGCGAAACTGCCTTTCGATCAGCACGAATTGATCGCGCTCTGCGCGCCGCGGCCGGTGCTGCTCTCCTGCGCGACGGAGGATCTGTGGGCCAACCCGGCGGGGCAATTCGACATGCTGCGCGCCGCCGATCCCGTCTACAAACTGGTCGCCGGTGATGGCCTCGGAGCCACGCAAATGCCCGAGGTCAGCAAGCTATTGCCCAGCCGGCTGGGCTACTATATCCGCCCCGGCAAACATTCGATGACCCGCGAAGACTGGGCTGTGTGGCTCGACTATGCGGACAAGTGGATGCGATAGGAAGTGGATGGTTGATAGTGGATAGTGGATAGCCGTCGCAAGCTTGCGGACGCGGTGGACCCAATCCGCAACAAGGGATGGCACGGCTTGGCCTGCGATCACCGCAGTCCGAAAACCGGCTATCAACTACCAATTGTCCCCACGGCACCGCGGACTTCTCGCAAAGCCTCGAATCTCAACTATCCATTGGCCGCCGCGGCCCCTACTTCACTTCCGGATTCGGCGTGGCGCTTCCATCCGCCAATCCCAAGGCCCACTTGATGCCGCCGAGAATGTGCGCCTGGTACTGCTTGCTGATCTCGGGCGTATTCACGCGGCCGGGCAGGGCGGGATCATCGCTCCAGAGGTCTTCGCGGTGGCCGAGCGAGGTGTAGAAGACGTGGCCCTTGCCGGCCAGCTTGCACCAGGAGACGGGGAAGAAAACCTGCGTCGCCGTTTCATTCGGGTCGTGCTGCATGAACCACAGCATGTGCACCTTTGACCGGTCCTGGCTCTTGATGTGATACATCTCTTCCTGCTTGAGGTCCCACTTCGAACCGAGGCCGGCGTTGGCGGGATGCGCGGTGTCGGCAGCCACGAGGTCGGCGGGCACCTGGGCGTGATGCGTTTCAAATTCGCCGCCGAGCATTTCGATGTAGCCGGGGAATTTGTGGAAGGTGTCGCTGCCGCTGTGCATCGCGGCGAAAGCGTGACCGTCTTCGATCCACTTGATGAAACCTTCCTTGTCCGGCAGCGGCAGATCGCCGGTGGTGTTGGCGAAGATCACCATGTCGATCTTGTTGGCCGCGAGATTGGACGGGCTGACCTTTTCGAGGCTCTGCTTGATGCCGGCGTCGAGTTGCGCCTGCTTGTCCTTGGCGTCCTTCTCCACTTCCGGCGTCCACTTGGCCATTTCGGCGTCGAACTTCTTCATGTCCGACTCGTAACGGGCCTTGGCCTTGTCGTCCGCATCCGGGGCGAGGTCCTTCGGCTTGTTGGGCTTCCTGGGCACCTGGATATCGGGCTGGCGCGCGAAATCGACGACCGTGAAGACGCCGGATTCCTCCCCGAGCTTTTGCAGCGTCTTTTCCGCGACGGCAATCGAGCTATGGCGGAAGCCAGTGGTGGTGGTGACGACGAGCACGCGCTTCGCGTCAGCCGCAAAACTGGAGAACGCCGGCCCGGCGGCCAGTGCGAGGACGAAGAGGAGACGGAGGGAGGGTTTCATAAAGGCGGAAGGATGAGGGATGGAGGATGAAGTCACCCGAAGGCGGCTGGGGAATCGAGGGCGAATTGTTACGCCTACCCACTACCCGCGGTGGACGCAAGGCTTAGGAGGGAACCGTGTTTCCGGGAAAGGAAAGAAGCGGCTGCGGTCTTGCCTCCGGGTTGTGGCGATGAGCAGGGTGGGGGGTGATGCAGACTGTTCCCTGCCGCCAGTGCGGCGTCCCGGTGAATGCCAGCGATGCCACGTGCCCGCAATGCGGCGCGTTGCAGCCGGGGCGTGCCCAGATCGAAGCGGTGGGCTACGTCTGGGAGAGCCGCCTCCGCTGGATGGGGCTGCCACTGGTGCACATCGCTTTCGGACACGACGACAAGGGAAAGGCGCGCACGGCGTGCGGGATGATCGCTATCGGGCAGCGCGCCGTGGGCGGTGTGGCCATCGGCATTGTCGCCGGCGGATTCATCTCGCTGGGTGTCGTGTCAGTGGGCGTGTTTTCGCTCGGCGTCGTGAGCCTCGGCGCGCTCGTGGCGTGCGGCGTGAATGCGATCGGCGCGTTGTCGATCGGCGTCGTCGCCGTGGGCTACAAGGTCGGCGGCGTGGCGACGTTTGGGTGGAAGGTGCTCTTCTCGGTGACGAAGTAGGGGGAGGGAGGAAGTGCTCAGTGCTCAGTGCTCAGTATCGGCACCCGAATCGGAATACTAAGAACTGAGAACTGAGGACTGAGCACTCACTCCGTAAGCCGCTTCCGCCGTTCTTCCTTGCTCAGGTGCCGCATCTTTCCGACCGCTGTGTAGTAGGCATGAAGATCCCCACCGTGGCTCTGCAGGAGCCGCTCGAAGCCGGGGACGAGATCGTTGTAAGTCGAGACCGTATTGAGCCGCGCATTGTTCCAGGGCTTGGCGAAGGCCTGGTCATAGAGCGAATCGCCGTGGTGACGGCGGCGAATCTCGAGATAGCCCGTGTGGAGCTGCGCGAAGACGAGGGCTTTGCGCGCGCGCATTTGCTCCGGCGAAAATTCCCGGCGGGCGTAGACCTGCCGGAGTTTCTCCCGGGTCGCGAGGAGCAGGGCGACGATCTCGCGGTCCTTCGCCAGCGCGATTTCGTAGCGAGTCAGCGCGGCGCGATCACCCTTGGACCGCAGCCAGCGGCGCACGGCGGCTTCCGCGTTCGCCGTGGCGAAGGCCTCATTGAAATCGCTATCGCCGGGGAGGAAAAGCTTCACGTGGGTGAGCTCGTGGAAGATCACCTCGGCCAGTTCGGCGTCGGAGCGATGAAAGAAAGTATTCAGCACCGGGTCATGGAAAACGCCGAGCGTGGAGTAAGCCTCGACCCCGCCGACATAGACCTCCAGCCCCTGCGCCTGGAGCCGCTTCGCCTCGTCTCGCGCCGCTTTCTCGGTGAAGTAACCGCGATACTCCAGGCTGCCGACAAACGGATACCACCACGTCTTGCCCTCGACCGAAAACTCCGGCGCGGCGAAGAGCACCCACGAGACATACCGCCGCCCGAGGTCCGTGTAGCGGGCATACTCGCGATCCGCCGGCAACTCGAGTTGCGCACCCGCAAAGCGCCGCGCGTCCTCCACGACCGTGAGCTTCTGCTTCACGCGTGCCGACACGCCATCGTCCTGCATCACCGCCGGAATCGGCCGCGCCTTATTGAGGATCTCCGCCTGGCCATCGATGGCCTGCGAGTAAAAGCGCACCGTACTGCAGCCCGAAGTAGCGAGGGCGGCGAGTCCGGCAGCGAATGCGGCAAGGTGCCGCGCGATTCCCGGGGCCGCCATCAACGCGCGGCAGGTTGGTGATGTTCGGTCATGGGTTTCGCGTCGGGGAAGACGCATCTACCGAGGGCGGTAGTGGAGTAAAAATAACCTTTCCTGGTTCAAACGTCAGCGCGACTGGAACATTAGTGAGCGCAAGGTTCAAAGCTTGGATCATCGTCACGTCTTTCGCCTGAAATGACACGCGTCGTTGGAGGGTTGCCTCCGACAAACGGACATCGAATACGAAGTTTGTCGGTCGAGGATCACCGTCGACGTCCTCGTATTTGCGATAGATAAAGTTAAGCGCTTCTTTGAGGGTTGTGGGTTTTTGAAAGTCAATTCGCGGAATTTGAAAACGTGAAATAACAGTAACAATGTCGCAAACCTCTGTCGGCGCCGGGGTGGGTGGCGATGCTGGATACGCAGTGCCGCAAATAAAGGTGCAAAGACAAATCGTGGAAAGAAACGTTCGGTTCATAACAGAGGTGAGTTGAGCCGTAGTTCGAAAAGAAGACTCCACCTTGCGAACGGGGTTGTGCGGAAAACGAATCCGAAGAGCGCCTGTCGAGTGTCAAAAGTCATGCCGGCTTCACTCTTTCCATCTCCGGCGAGTACTTCCCGAGCACCGCAAGACCGTTGCACTTGGCGCGATGGTGGAGACTGGCTTGCGCGGCCGCGACATTGTCTGCCGAACCTTTCCACCGTTCCAACGCGGGCGCCTGCAGCGCGCGTCCGTAGGAAAAAGTGATCTTCCACGGAGCGCCGGACGTCTGGCAGATCGCGTTCAATCGTTCCGTGGCCGCGATATCACTCTGCCCGCCCGAGAGGAAGACGATGCCCGGCACGGCCGCCGGCACGAAGCGGCGGAAACAGCGCAGCGTCCGCTCCGCCACTTCGGCGACATCGGCTTGTTGCGGGCACTCCTTGCCCGACAAGACCATGCCCGTCTTGAGGATCATGTGTTCGAGGACGACGCGCTGATCGCACAGCGCGTCGAAGACGCTCTGCAGCGTGGCGCCCTCGACCTCTTCGCAACGCTCGATGGTGTGGCTGCCGTCCATCAGCACCTCTGGCTCGACGATCGGCACCAGCCCCGCCTCCTGGCTCAGCGCGGCAAAGAGCGCCAGCACGCGGGCGTTGGTCTCGAGAGCAGTGCGCGTGGGCGTGTCTTCGCCGATCGCAATCACCGCGCGCCATTTCGTGAACCGCGCGCCCAGTTGTCGATACTCGCTGAGCCGCTCGCGCAGACCGTCGAGACCTTGCGTGATCTTTTCACCTGGGAAATTGGCGAGGGGGACGGTGCCCGTGTCCACCTTGATTCCCGGGACGATCCCCAGCTGGTGGAGAAGCTCCGGCACGGGAATGCCGCCTTGCATCCGCTGCCGGATCGTCTCGTCGAACAGGATCACCCCGCTGATGAATTCATTCACTTCGGGAGCGGTGAAGAGCATCTCGCGATAAGCGCAGCGCGTTTCCTCCGTGGACGGAATACCGAGCGGCTGGAACCGCTTCGCAATGCTCGGGAAGCTCTCATCCGCCGCCAGCAGCCCTTTGCCAGGAGACAGCAGCGTCGTGACGATGGAGGCGATCGTGGGTTCGGCCATAGGCAGGATCGGGACGGCCCAATTTGCGCCCACCCGCCCACCTCCGCAATGTCTAAACGAACCACCCCGCCGCGCGCTGGCGCTCAGCGCGGCTTATCGACCCGCATCTCCGCCACCTCTCGCCCGACAGAATTCATGACGATGATCTTTTCTTCCCCATTCGCGACCGATTGCGCGTAGAAAACGGCTTGCGGAATACTGGCAAATTCTTGTTCCCACTGTTCGCCCTCCTTGCGGAGCTTGAAGCCGGTCAAGCCGGGTTCGGCGATCAAAAGAAATGGTGCGTTCATATCCAATGAATCGCCTGCGCAGTGCGAAGTGCGTCCCTTCTCTCTGCTCATGGGAAGCGTCCGCAGCCTGGAATAGCGGCATCACGAATCTGATCGCGGAGAAGTTTGGTCGGCTGACGCGGCACTGGGGACTGGGGCACTACTATACCGGCTGCGGCGGATACTAGACGATCCCGCAAATGTTCATTGCGCTACGACGCACTCAGTTTCAGTTCCAATGCAACGCCGAAAGAGTGCGTCTGTCATAATTTGTTGACTGACCCCCATTCCCCCATTCCCCCGTGACCCCCATTCCCCCCGTGTCCCGTCCTATCCGCCGAACTGAAGGCCCAGAGCGTCTGCTGTGCAGGGTTTAGGCGACTTCGTGAAGTTTTTGAAGGGCTTCGGAAAAGAGGTTCCGGTGTTCATGGATGGTGAGGTGATAACGCTTGCGTCGTGTCGCGCGCCAGTAGCTATCGGTGCCTGAGGTCGAAAAGCTAGGCGTGCCAACACTCGAAAGCGTATCGAACAGGCCAACCTCGGAAGTCGTCGGACGATAGCTCGTGGGTGGAGTCTCCGTGTGCGACAGCAGCGACCGCAGCGCGCGGTTCAGCTTGATGTCGAAACGGTGTGAATCGGAGTAGTCCGGTTCGATCGCCGCAAGCTCGGTGGCACATCGCAGGTCGTCAGCGACCGTGGCGAAGATGATGCAGTCGTTCTGGCGCTCGGGCGCGGGAACAACTCCATAATCCATGAAGGCGGCCATAACGGCGTTAGCTGCGCGCCGGAGCGCTTCATAAAACTCAGTGACCGACGTGGTGAGCGCCTGGTGCGCCAAAAGCAACTCCCCGCTGTAAATTTGGAAGACGCCAGTGCTGGGATCTGTTGCGAGGTTCGCGCGACCGAGTGCAATTGATTTGAAAGCAAAGTCTGTTTGGGGAAGCACAATAAAATGAATTCAGTCTGCGCCCGAGGATCGCTGAATCCACTGCCCTTATATACGAATCAGTCCCGCACGGCAAGCGGCTTTGACCCTATCGCCGATCAACTCCGAGACAAAGCGGTCGCTGGTAATGATCGCGAGGACGGATCATCCGCTTTTCGAGGGCGGAATAGGGGTCAGTCAACAAATTGTGACAGGTGCTACACTCCTGAGCTCGCTGTCGTGTAAGCGGCGGGCATGGAGCGCGCATCGTCGGTCGCACGTCCGGAATCCCCGCCCGAGGCATCGTGAGCTTCCCGCATTCCACAGAGGTGTCGTCGCACAGTCGCGCGGGGCGGGGAGGCAGGGATTCGAACCCTGGGATCGGCGCTTTCTGAGGATGTCTTAGGATTACAGAGGACGCTACAGGAAAGATGTTGATCATTTTGGAGGGTTTGGGCACAGCAGGGCACATTATGGCTTCGCTCTATGAACGTCCGAACTCTGATTTTTGGTGGGTCAAATTCCGCGATCCGGCCACGGGTAAGATCCTCCGTGAATCGACCAAATGCCGCGTTGGCAACGGAGCCCACTTGCGCCGGGCTCGTTCCATCAAAGCAGCGAAGACCAGCGCCGAGAATCAGACGCCCATCGTGAAGGAAACGGCCGCTTGGGATAGCTGGGTCGTGCCGTTCCTGGAGCGCCATTACGTGACGACACCGAAGACTCTGAACCGCTACTTGGTCTCGTGGAAAACTTTGCGCCAGTATCTCGCCTTGCGGGGAGTCCGATTTCCGTCCCAGCTCATCTACACGCAGGCCGTTCAATACGTGGATTGGCGGCAGAACCCCAAAACACCGGGCGTCCACAAAGCGGCGCGGACCACGGCTCTCCTCGATCTGAAGGTTCTCCGTATCGTCATGAACGAGGCGATCCGGCAAGGCATGGCTTCGACCAATCCAAGCGCACGCCTGGGACTTAAGAAAGGACCGACGAAAGAAAAGCCGGAGATTACCGACGACGAAATTGCCGCGATCCGTAGTGCTCTCGCCACACGCCCCGAATGGATGCGGACATGCTTCGAGATCGCGATTCACCAGGGATGCCGCTTCGCCGAGACTTGCCTTCCGCTCTCGAACGTCGATCTCGAGCGCAACCGCATCACTTTCCACGCGAAAGGGGGGAAGACGTTCACGACTCTTTTGCACGATGCCTTGATTCCGTTGTTTACCCGGCTCCGCAAAGAGGGGCACACCCGCAGCTTCGACATGCCGGCGCAAACGGGACGCGAATGGACGCGATTCTTTCGCAAGATCGGATTGCGGCACCTCTGCTTCCACTCCACCCGTGTAACCGTTGTGACGAGACTGTGCCGCGCTGGAGTCACCGAATCCCAGGCTATGCGGTTCGTGGGACACGCTAGCGAGACGATTCACCGGATTTATCAACGTCTCCGCGCCGAGGACGTGAGCGCTTGTGTGTCCGCGCTGCGTATTCCGTCGAACGCCAGTGCCGATTTAGCGCCAGCCATTCCAGCGCGTGCTCCAGCGTCGTCATTGTCCCATACGCGAACTGATACCCCGCCGACCGCATCGCCGTCACATACCAAGGCGACTTCTTCAAAGCGGAGGCCAGTTCCTTCGCAATGAGCGGGATCGGCTGCGGAAAATGAGAAATGCCCTGCGGGTTCATGCCGCAAGGAGTAGCGTAATACTTCCGTAACGGGAAGTATTATTTTTTCCGCTTGGCTAGCTTCTTCAATTTCTGCTGACCCGCGTATTCCGTGTAGCCACCGTGTGTCACTTGCCCCGCATCCGATTTGAGGGCCATTTTCACACCCGTTACGAGTCGTTGTGCAATGTTCCGAGCCGGGCGGCCTGCCTTCAAATCTTGATCCAGGCGATTTCTCACTTCCCGCATCGAGACGTAGGTCCGTCCGAGAAAATCAAATCGGGTCAGCTTTCCGAGTTCGACCAACTCGCTTACACGGCGACTGCTTACATCCAGCAGGATCGCCGCCTGGGGATGATTCAATAAGCCTCCCTGCTCGACCATCGCGTGACTCATCGCCTCCACTTCGCGCTTCAACTGCGCCTTTGTAAGCTTGCGAACATCGGTTTTCTCGACATCGGGGACGGTAGCAAACGCCGTTGCAGTTGCGGTCATAGAAATACTTTATGGATCGGAAGGGTTTCTGTCAACGACACCCGCCGCCTCTCCCACTGGATAGAGCAACGTCCCTTAAAGACCGAGCACCAGCTTTTCCATTTCGGACAGATGCCCGGTCCCTTTGATCCCATTGTGTCGATGGGGTAGAGACTGTTGCGCGTCAGAAAAGTCGCAACGTAGGTCACACGCCGGTGCCCGGTGGCGAGCCTGCTGCCGCAATGATAACAATTGCTCGTGTCGATGTAAAAAGCGCTGCCTCGGATTCGGAGATATGGACCCAACATGGGCGCGACCAGTCCTCTTCGCAGACAATCCACCAAACGCCGTTCAATGTCACTCCTCGCGCGCAGACTGCGGGGACCTCGGACAGATACTCATAAAGCGAATCGCGAAATTGCGTGCTAGGCATGGATTTCACCAGGTGTAGAGTGACGTAAAACTTGGCATTTTCTGGATCAAAAAAAGGAAGGCGCTTGCGTCTCATTGCGTAATCGAACTACGAAAGTCACGAACTTTATGACAGGAAACGAAATACTGAGGAAAGCGCGTGGCCTGCGCCGTAATATTACGGCATCGGGCAGTCCTTTCCGTTACCTGCGCAAGGGCCTTCTCAACCTGACCCGACCGGTCGATACACTGCGCCGCATTTCCCACGCTAATGCGGTCGCGCGATGCTTGCCGCCGGATCTTCGATCCAAGTTGGATGCTCTCAACGCGAGCGGTTACGCGGATGCACTGTCGGAAATGAATCCCGCACTTCTTGCCGAACTCGACATGTTTTGCCAGGACAAGCTCGTCCAGAACCCGGACCTGCAAAGCAGAATGACTGCGTATTGGGCAAATCTCAACGGCCCTTTGGACCGAACCGTGGACGGCATTCTCGTGCGATTTGCGTTGCAGGAGCCGGTTTTGAAGTTGGCGGCAGCCTACTTTGGTCAGGTACCGTATTTGGCGGATGTGGATATCTCGGTGTCGTTCAGCACGGGAAAGCCCCAGTGGGAAACCTCCCAGCTCTGGCATCGCGATTACGCTGACCACAAGACCATCAAGCTGTGGGTTTATCTGACGGACGTCATCAGTCCGGAGGATGGGCCTTTGACCTATGTGGAACCAGGGCCATCGGCCAAAATCCGGAACACTTTCTTTCCGGGTCGGGTCAAGGACGAAACGATCGCCGAGTGTGTCGCGCCCGGCGAAGTAAAACAGATTTTCGGTAAACCCTCACCCGAGTGCGTCCGGATAACGAATGCCTTCAATCCAGGTATTCCAACAGCGAGGTGGCCTCACCAATTGCCGAAAGCGGGCGGCCCGATCAAATTCGAGCTGACATTTCACGAGTCAGAACTGACCAAGCCGACCGCCGCTCTCATCTTTGGTTGTTGCTCGATTCGCAGCTTTGATTTTTCGTCTCCGCTGTTCGACGCGACGAACATGAAATACCGACGTACGCTTGGACAAGAAAAGCCGAGCGTCTACGCGGGAACGTGAACTTTTGAACTTTCGCTTACCTCCTTCTCCACATGAGTAACTTGCCAAGCTGGGACCCGATTTGGGAACGAATCTTTAGCACACAGGAATGGGGAAAATACCCCCCGGAACAGGTCATACGCTTTGTCGCCAGGAATTTTTACAAGGCACCCGACCGAAAGCAGGTGAAATTGCTCGATCTCGGCGGGGGGACCGGGGCGTGCACGTGGTTCATGGCCCGGGAGGGGTTTGACGTATCGTCGATTGATGGTCAGAGACGGCAGTGCGGCAGTCGGGCGAGCGATTGGCCCGCGAGGACCTTGTCGCAGACCTTCGGGTTGGGGAATTTTACCCAGCTGCCTTGGCCCGACCAGCATTTCGATGGCGTCATCGATAATGGATCGCTTTTCAGCAATCGTTTCGGTCAATGCCAACGGGCGGTCGCCGAGGTATGGCGGGTTCTCAAGCAGGATGGACGGTTCCTTTCGTGCAGCATGACCAATGAAAGCTGGGGATATGGACTTGGAGTAAAGGTTGAGCACAATACGTTCCGCGATATCCCTGTTGGGCCATTTCAAAACCGGGGACTCATACTCCTCATGGATCGGCCGCAGATAGACGAACTATTTTCGATCTTTGCCGAGGTGAGTGTGGAAAAGGCAACTTGGACGACGGACAACATGCAACACCGAATGGACTGGTGGCTGGTCGAGGCCCGAAAGGCTTCGTAGTCCAGGATTCTGGGATCAGGAAAAAATCGGGCGGACTGGCGGCTGCCGCCGCTTCGCGTTAAAAACGCGATTTTCAAGCCCACCCGGTACAATTCACACGCAAAGCTATGTCGGTCCCTCCCACTCCTCTGCAAATTATCTCCGCTTGGCTTCTCACTCTGCCCGCTACGGTTGTCAACCCTCTCACCCGAGGGTTGCTCTCGCATCTATGTTTTGCGACCCGCAAGGACATCCCGCCATTGCTCGATACGCCTTTTCATCCCACCCAACTCGTCGGTGTCGCCATCTGTTTGTGTGCCCTAATAGACTACGAGATGGAAGACTTTAGCCACCACGCCAAGTGGGATGCCGACGAAGAAGGGCGAGAGGAATGGCTAGAGGCCGCCGCTACATGGGCAGCTCTGCGCGCTGATCCGTTGCACATTGACGCGATTCGCGCGTGGCGGGAAGACCAACCGGACGATAGTTAAGTGTGAAGGCTTTGTAGAGAGGTGGGCTGCGCGCCCTCCTCAAACCTCGGCGTATTTGGGGGAACATTGCTCACGCCCGCTCACGCGGAAGGATCACTCAGCGCGCCGAGCGTCCCAAAACTTCTGCACCTCATCGAGGACGGAGAAATCAATCGGCTCGACCTCGTAACCGAACGCCTCATCACGATAGCGGTCCTCCATGTCCCGCCACCAATCGGGGAAGAGCATGACCGCCTCTGACCAGTTGCGCGCCGCTCGCACAAACTCGAAATGTGTAAGCAAGTGCGCCGAGTTAATCAGATCGGAAATGACTCCTGTGAGGCGAAAAGCCCAGCGTGCGCCCCATGCTTCTCTCGCCTGCTCCCTCTCGGTGATTCCGTGGATCGCAGCGATAGAGCGCACACGCGTGCGCCACTCGCAGGCCGCTGGTGTAGCCCAGCAGAAATCATTCGGTCGCATATGAGACCCGTGCCACCCCATGTAGCGCACAAGCTTCTTCCCCTTGTCCTCGGGCCGACGCGCGAAGAGGTTCTTTTCGACATACTTTGAAACGTAGCGAGAGACAACTTCACCCGTTTTGAAGATTGGCGTGAGTTCCGCACGTCCAAAGCCGTACCCCGGCAGGCGATCAAGAAGCACCTCCCAGAGCCGCTGCAAAGACGGTGACGCGCTTTTTTTGTAGCCATATTTCGCCTTGAACGCCGCGAAATCGAACCCTGTGCGGATGTCCTCGCGGCACTCGACGATCAAATGAAAATGGATCGCGCCCGACTTGTGCCGTTCAGTGACAATTACCGCACGCGGGAAGAGATCTCGCAGCAGACCGGTCATCAAGCTGTTAATCCGCCGCGATGCCTCATCAGGATCAAACACCTGGACGAAATGCGCTGCCCCTTCGTGACAGCAGCAGAATCCAGCGTCCGCGCAGCTTTTCCAGTCGCCGACGGTAAGCGTCAAAAAGCCGATCCGCTCAATGCCTGCTTCCGCGAACATCCGCGCGACGTTCTGTTCCAGCGCATAGGCGGTTTTCCGGTGCGACCCATTGAGACTGAAAACCTCGACAACTTGCGCGGCGCTTTCTACGCCGTTTGAGTTGTGACTCATAGACAAGGAAAGGGGCGCAGCCGCCGCTGCCGCGGCGGCAAGCGCCCCATTCCCAATCTCTGCCGGTGCCCTCATGACCAGCAAAAGGGCGAGTGCTCAAGGCGGCGAAGGGCCGGTTGAGGGTCGCGACTGAACCGTGCCCAGGCACAGCGACCAAAATATTTTTCGGTGCCCGCTTCAGGCCCGTGTGCCCCTCGAAAGGGCACATTCTTGGGCACATCTCTCTGTTTTAAAGAGAGCGGTGAGGCAGGGATTCGAACCCTGGGTACCTTTTAAAGGGTACAACGCTTTAGCAAAGCGCCGCTTTCGACCACTCAGCCACCTCACCAATTGCGGGGCGCTTATTTCGAGCGGTTCGGGGGTGATGGCAAGAAAAATTCCTGAAATGGGGCCGCCTTTTTAGGGCAAGGCGGTCCGGGAGCGTGGATTGTGCTTTGCTTTTTGTCAAAGAGGGTGTCTTGTGCCCGCGTTATGTTCCCCCTCATTTCCATCGCTTGTCTCATGGCGGGCTCGTTTATTGTGCTCACCCGGGTGCTGCTTTTCGGCCTGGCTGTCCTGACGGCGGAGGACCGCGGCGCCAACGAAGATTGACGGGTCGGGGTAAAATCGCCACCCGGTTGCAGCCGGGGCGTTTCTGTGGTGCTGTGACGGTGCAGGTGTCTTCCATGCTCCATCGCTTTCGTTTCCTTCCCGCCGTACTGGTGGTCATCGTGGTGCTGCCCGGCTGTACCTTGCTGCACTGGCCGCGCTGGGGAAAGAAGAAGCCCCCGCGTGCCGAGGCGAAAACCCCCTTGCTGGTGGGTACGGTGACCTTGGTGAGCGATGACCCCACCTTTGTCTTGATCGACAACGGCTCGCTGCCGCCACCCGCGGCCGGCACGGTGCTGACGATCAATGCCGCGGTACCGGGAGGTGCGCCGGTGGAATTGAAGGTGACGGCGATCCGCAAGCCGCCCTTCGTGGTGGCGGATATCGTCAAGGGGACGCCGAAAAAGGGCGACCAGGTGTTTCAGTAGCCGCGGCGCAGGGGGCCGCTGGCCCGGCAGAAAAATGTTGACATTGGCAGCTTGTGGTGCTACACTCGTGCCAGATGGTTGAGGAGGAGCTATGGGCGGGCGAGGGGTGGAGTTCTTTGACACACGAACGCCGGGGCGATTTAGTGCAAGTAAGATGCAATAAGGCGTCGCGGAGCGCATAGAAATTGGCGTTCCGACTGCCTTGATCGACGTGCATCCGACTACGGTAATACGGGGCAATTTAAGGTGCCTTAAGCCCGCTTAAGCCGATTTAAGGTGCGAGTTTTTTTTAATTTCGCGCTTTGGCGCATCCCTACCGAGGGACGATTAATACCATTCATCGGCCTTAACCTCAAATGGCCGGTGTGCCGCCCTCTTGCGGAAATTCGACCGGTTTGCCGGGCGGCACCGAGGGATCCGGCGGAGTCGGGCGGGGGATGGCGCCCTCGGCACTGGACCAGTAGGCGGTGTTCACGAGGCGGGCGCTGGTCTGCCGGAGGCGGCGGGCCATCTCGGTCATCATGGCCGAGGCGATCTTGTAGCCCACGGTCGAGTTCGACTCCATGAACTTGTGAAAGCTCTCGTAGTCGAGATAGGCGAGCTTCGTGGTTTTCATCGCGTAAATGCTGGCCGTGGCGACGCCTGGATCGAAGAGGTTGATTTCGCCGAAGAAGCCACCGGGCCCGAGCCGGCCGAGCAGCATCTCGCGTTTGCCGGCCAGCCGCCGGATGTGGACGACGCCATCCATGACAATCGAGAAGTTCTTCACCGGGATGCCTTCCTCGATGATCCGATCTCGCGGTTTCACCTCACGCTCCAGGAGCAGGGCGCAGAAGGAGCGCAATTCCTCTTCGGAAAGTTTGCGCAAAATGGAAACATTGCGGAGCAGTTCGACGTCCATCGGCGGAGGGTAGCAGCCGTTTCCAGCCACCTGCAAGGTTGTAACGGAAAGGGCTTGGCGGGATTCGCCGGCTGGAGCGAATGAACGGTTGACGAGTCATTCAAGGGCTTTAATGTAAACGCCATTAAATTTATGCCCACCTTACGCGCCGTGGACCCCAAGCGCACCGACGCCGAGCGGCTGGCGGACATCTTCACTGTCCTCCAGCGCTGTTTCATCCTCAATCTTTCCAAGGAATTGTCCCGCGGAAATGTCTCCTTTCCCCAATACTGCCTGCTCGGCTTCCTGCGTGAGCAGAATGCGCTGACGATGTCGGAGATCGCGGGCAAGATGGGGCATTCCACGGCCGCCGCCACGGGGCTGATCGACCGCCTGGAGAATCTGGGCCACGTCAAGCGCATGCACGCCAAGGACGATCGACGCAAAGTCATGGTGCAGATCACGACCTCCGGCACGAACCTCGTCGCCGAAGTCCGCGAAGACATGATTTCCAACTTGTTAAAAATGATGGAAGTCCTCGATTCCTCGGAGCAGAAGACGTGGTTGCAAATCTACGAGAAAATCTTCAGCTACTGTCAGTCGAAATGAGATTACTTCCCTTGGCGGCGACCTTCGCCGCTGTTGCCCTAGTTTTTTCCGATGCCGGTGCCGTCCAGCCGCGCCCCATCCA
The DNA here is from genome assembly GCF_040003245.1 of Chthoniobacter sp. Taxonomy (NCBI): domain Bacteria; kingdom Pseudomonadati; phylum Verrucomicrobiota; class Spartobacteria; order Chthoniobacterales; family Chthoniobacteraceae; genus Chthoniobacter; species Chthoniobacter sp. The sequence goes on along the minus strand of NZ_JBDUCX010000064.1, from coordinate 6,295 downwards.
GCATAGCGTTACCGGCGACCTGACGCTCGACCAGGCGATCAAGCTCGCCCTCAAGCAGAACCCCAACGTCCTCAAGGCCCTCTGGCAGATTGAGAATACGCGAGGTCAGATCATCGAGGTGCGCGCGGAGGCCCTGCCGCACGTGGCGCTGACGTCCTCGTATTTTCAGCAGTCCAAGACGCTGCTACAGGGTCGCGGCAGCAATGGTTCCAGTGGTCTTTCCGGCACCAGCAGCAGCAGTTCCAGCAATTCGACGAGTGACCTGGCCAAGCAACTGTCCGGCATTCCGGGGCTCACGCAGAGCGCGGCGGAGCAGGTGGTTAGCGCGGTCCAGAACAGCCAGTCGCAATCCTCGCAGGCGCAGACTTCCACCGGGGGAGGCGATATCTCATGGAATGTGGAGGTGCAGGTCTCGCAAGTGCTCTACGCCGGCGGTCAGGTGCGCGCGGCGATCAATATCGCGAGGTTCACCGACGACAGCAGTTACTTCAATCTGCGCGACGTCATCGACCAGACCATCGACACGGTGCGCCAGCAATTCTACACGGTGCTGCTGAACCGGGAACTGATCACCGTGCAGGAGGAATCGGTGAGGTTGCTCGCGGACCAGCTCAAGGATCAGCAGAACCGCTTCGAGGCCGGCACGGTGCCGCGCTTCAACGTGCTCCAGGCGGAGGTCGCGCTCGCCAACCAGCAGCCGCAATTGATCAGCGCCCGGAACAATTACCTGATCTCGGAATACCAGCTCGCCAAGACCCTCGGCATCGACCCGGGCCCGCAGGGGCAGACGACGTATCACGCCGTCGGCAAACTGCAAGTGAATGAGCGTCCGCTCGGCCTGCGCAATGCCATCCAAATGGGCATCGAGCACCGGCCGTTTCTGAAGGTGCAGCGCCTCACCATCCTCATCCAAAAGGAGCAGGTGAAAGTCGCGCTCGCCGGTTACAAGCCACAGCTCAATGCCAATGGCGGCTACGAGGTCCGCAACTCCTCGCTCACCAGCCATCTCGACGACACGATCGACGGCTGGTTCTTCGGCATCAATGGGCAGTGGAATATTTTCGACGGCCTCGAGACCTACGGCAAGGTGAAGGCGGCCCGCGCCAGCCTGGAATCCGCCAAGGTGAACTACGACGACTCCGTGCACCAGGTGGAGCTCGAGGTGCAGCAGGCTTACGCCAATGTGCAGACCGCGCGGGAAACGATCCGCAGCCAGCAGAAGACGGTTGAGCAAGCGCTCGAGGCCGTACGTTTGGCCACCGAGCGGCTCGCCGCCGGCGCGGGCACGCAGCTCGATGTGCTCAATGCGCAGGTGCAATTGACCACCGCCCGCAGCACGGAACTCCAGGCGCGCGCGAACTACAACACGGCGCTGGCCGAGTTTGATCGCGTGACAGCCACGGCCACTTCCTATGCGGAGACGTTCAACGACCCGTTGCTGGTCCGCCGCAAGGTGCCGAAGGATCCGGTGTTCGTGGATACTGGCGACGTGCACGACAAACCGTTGCCGACGCCCAGAGAGACCCCAAGGAAAAAGAGCAAGTGACCGGCGTGGAATCGGGCGTGATCGCGCCGCTGCCGATGGAGAAGTTTGCGGCGCTGGAAGCAGCCCCGGGGATCATCCACACCTTTTTGGGCCGCGTCGCCGGGCTGGATGTGCAGGTGGATCGCGCGCAGGCCTTGCAGCGGCTCGATTCGTTTCACCGGACGGCGCGGGAGGAACTGGGTCTCGACAAACGGCACGTCATCGTCGGCGAGCAAGTGCACGGTCGGGAGATCGCCATCGTGGATGAGCGGACGCCCGCGCCGGTGGCCGGGGTCGACGGCCTCATCACCGCCAGCCCCGATGTCTGCCTCGGTGTCTATGTCGCCGATTGTTGCGCGGTCTATCTGGCCGAGCCGGAGAAGCGCGTCATCGGGCTGCTGCATTCGGGCCGCAAGGGCAGCGAGCTGGGCATCACCACTGCGGCCATCGAGCGGATGCGCACGGAGTTCAAATGCGATCCGGCGAAGATCGTCGTGCAACTCAGCCCGTGCATCCGTCCGCCGCTGTTCGAGATCGATTTTGCGGCGCTCATCGTCGCGCAGGCCCGTGCCGCCGGTGTCACGCAAGTGCACGACTGCGGGATCTGCACGGGGGCGAACCCGGATCGCTATTATTCGTATCGGATGGAGCGGGGAAAAACCGGGCGCATGCTGGCCCTGCTGGCCCTGCGTTCCTAGCGATTCGATATCCGGCCAATCAAAGGATTCGATTTCCCGCGCCGCCGGGGCTTAAGTTTGGTTCATCATGAAACGCGCCTTCGACCCACTCGAGCCAGAGCTCATGGATCGTCCGCAACCGGTCACGCCCGAACTCGAGGCCTACCTGCGGAATCTCGTCTCATTCAACCGCTATTTCGGCAGCTATCGGCTGGTGCGCAAATTCCTCGCCCAGTGGCTGGCGCCGGATCGCAATTACCGTGTGCTCGACCTTTGCACGGGTGCGGGAGATATCCCGCGGCTGATGGTCGATTGGGCGCGCGCGGCCGGGGTGACGCTGCGCATTGACGCCGTCGATTTCCACGAGTCCACGCTCGAACTCGCGCGGCGGGGCAGCCAGGGATATCCCGAGATTCAATTGCTGCGGGGCGATGTGCTGAAATGGGAGACGAAGGAAACGTACGATCTCGTGATCTGTTCGCTCGCGTTGCACCATTTCAGTGATGAGGACGCGGTCGTGTTGTTGCGCCGCTGCCGCCATCTTTCCCATCGCTTCGTGCTGGTCTCGGACCTGGAGCGCAGCGAACTGGGAGCGCTCGGAGTGCAACTTCTCACCACCTTCTTCTATCGCCTGCCGATGACCCAGGCCGATGCGAACACCTCGATGCAGCGCGCTTTTACTTTCGGCGAACTGCGCACCCTGGCCGAGGCCGCGGGCTGGGAAAATTTCGGGCACATGCGATTCCTGTTTTGCCGGCAGGCCCTGTGGCTGGATGAAAGAACAGCGGGAGACATCCCGGCCGTCGCGGCCGTGCCCGACGTGCTGCCCTGCCCGACGTAGCTAAACGCGGAACAACGCGCCGAGCTTTTTTCCAAGCAACCGGCTCGTGGCCAAGATCGTGAGCGCCAGGAACACCATCGCCCACACGCCCAGCGCGGAGGCGACGAAGCGCCCTTCGCCCATGCTCTGGAAGAGCTCGTAGATCGCCTTGGTGATCGGGAAGTCGCGCTGCTTCTGCGCCAGCACGAGGGAATCGGAGACTTCGAGCATGGCAAAGGCGAAGGCTAGCAGGCCGCCCGCGAGGACATTGGCGGCAATGAGCGGAAAGGTGATGCGGCGCAGGGCGCGCAGCGGCGGGCAGCCGAGATTCTGCGCGGCCTCCTCGAGTGTCACGCTCGTCTGCTGCAGTCCCGCCGCGGCGGAGCGCACCACATAGGGCAGTCGTCGCACGGAGTAGGCGATGACGAGGAGGAGCGTTGGGTCTTTCGAAGGATTCAGGAACTCGAAGACGCGCCCGTCCTGCGTCATCGAGATGTAGCCGAAGGCGAGGACGAGCCCCGGGGCGGCGAGCGGCAGCATTGCGAGGGCGTCGAGCAGGCCGCGCCCCGGCAGGGTGGTGCGGACGACGACGTAGGCGATGAGCACGCCGAGCACCAGGTCGAAGGCGGTCGCGAGGCTGGAGTACTTGAGGCTGTTGAGGATCGAAGGGACCGTCAGTGGATGGCCGAGGGCGGCGCGGTAGTGTTCGGCGGTCCAGCCCGTGGGCAGCACCGTGTGGTGCCAGTCGCCCGCGATCGAGACCAGGATTACCCCGAGATGGGGCAGCAGCGCGACCAAGGTGATCGCCCCGAAACCCAGCGCGCAGGCCCATTGCACAGCGGTGCCCGGTGTCCGCGCGCTGGAGACAGTCGTCGCTTTCGACACCATCGTGTGGCTGGCGCGGCCGAAGAGGAGCTTGCTGGCGGCATAGAGCAGGGCCGTGCTGACGAGCATCACGGCGACGAGCGCGAAGGGAAACGGATTCCCGGCGATCTCCTTGATGCCGTAGAAAATCTGCACCGAGGTGACGCGGGTGATGTCGAAGATGAGCGGCACGCCGAGCTCGGTGAAAGCGAAGATGAAGACGATGGTGCCGCCCGCAAAAAGGCCCGGCATGATGAGCGGCAGGGTGATGCGCCGGAACTTGCGGAAGCCGGTGCAGCCCAGGTTCTCCGCGGCTTCCTCCATGGCGGGATCGAGGTTGGCGAGCGCGGCGGTGAGGTTGAGAAAAAGGATCGGGTAGAGGTGCAGCGCGTTGAGGGCCACGACGCCCCACATTCGCCCCCGTCCGAGCCAGTCGATGGTATCATTCGCGCCGAGCACACCGAGGTGCATGAGCAACGCATTGAACGCGCCGTACTGGCCGAAGATCTGCCGCACGCCAATGGCGCCGACGAAGGGTGGCAGGATCATCGGCACGAGGATGACTGCGGTGAGTAGTTTCTTCGCGGGAAAATCGTAGCGATCCGCGATGAAGGCCAGCGGCAGCGCAATGGCCAGCGCGCCCGTGGTGCTGCCGATGGCCAGGAGCAGCGAATTGCCGAGGCCTTCGAGGTAGATGCGGTTGCGAAAAACCTCGGCCACAAATTCCAAGGTGAACTTGCGGTCCGCATCGAAGAAGGCGCCGCCCAGCGTGACGCCGATAGGCCAGACGAAGAAGCAGCCGAAGAACGCGAGGGTCAGCGCGTAGACAAACCAGGCGAAGGTCTTCGACATGCGCGTGTGGGATAGCGCCTTCGAGGTGAGGAGTCACTGCGATTCCGCGGGAGACGCCCGCGTCTTACTTTGCGTCCTCTGCCGGCACCGGTGCAGGCGTGCCCGGTGCGGGTGTAGCCGCCGCCGGCGCCGGTGCGGCGATCGGAATCTCCGCCGCCTTCCACTTCGCCCGGCTGCGGGTAATCAAATCGTCGAACTTCTTCACCTGTGACGGATAGAGGATCGCGCGCGTGCGTTGCTCGGCTTCCTGTAGTGTTCCCTCTACTTCCGGTTGAATCTTCAAGCGGCTCTGCCGGAGTTTGATGCGTGCGTCGTCCACGATGCTCTGCAGTTTGCGCTTCTGCTCGTCATCGAGCTTGAGCTCGTGATCGAGCCGCTTCACGACCACATCCATGACCGCTTCCGGGCCACCGAGCAGCGTCTCCCGGAGCTTTTGCATGGCGCCCGCGCCGGTCACCGCGGCGCCGATGAAGCAGCCGAAGAAAAAGATCAGGAGCACACCGAAGATGCGCTTCAGCGTCCTCATCGGTGGTCACCCGTCATGTAGGCGACGAGCAGTTGTTCATCGCTCCCTGGTGCGACTTCCGCGACGAGAGGCGACACCACCTCCGCGCGCTCCGTGGTATGGCTCCACCAGCCCACGGCCAGGGCCAGCGCGGCGAAGAAGGGGCACAATCGCCATGCCCAGGCGAAGAGCGAGCCGGAGTTCTCGGCGCGCAACCGCGCGGTGAGCCGCGTCTCGAAGGCAAACTCCGCGCGTGAAGTGTCCGGAGTCGTCGCGCGGGCGGCGGCAAAGAGGGCATCCAGTTTTTGGTCGAGGTTATCGTTCATGGGTCGTCTCCAGTATCTTTTTCAAATTCTGCCGGGCGCGGAAAGCCCGCACCTTTACATTGCTTTCGCTCCAGCCGGTGAGCTCCGCGATTTCCTTCATGGGCCGCTCCTCCAGTTCCGCCAGGGTAATGATGAGCTGCTCGTCCGGCGCCAGCTTCGCCAGCGCCCAGTGGACCAGCTCCCGCGCGCGCCCGGCCGCCAAGGCTGCATCGATGCCCGCGTCGCGCATGTCCCATTCCGTGCCCTCCAGCGAGACCTGTTCGCGCACCCGCCGCTCCTTGCGCAGAAAATCGTAGCAGGCCGAGACGATGATCCGCGCCAGCCAGTGCTCGAACGGCGCATCCCCGCGAAACTTGCCGAGATGGCGGAAGGCCCGCACGAAGATCTCCTGCGCGATGTCGTCGAGCTGATGATCGTCGCGGGCGAACCGCGCCGCCGCCGCGAAGACCCGCCGCTTGTGGCGCCCCACCAGCCCCGCAAACGCAGCCTCATCGCCAGCCAGCGAGGCCGCGACGAGAGCTTCATCGGTGGGCGGGGCAAGGTCAGCCATTGACGGCGTCTTAGCGTCCGCCAGGGGCAAAGGCAATGCAGTCCAGGAAAGGGCAAGCGAACTCATCGGTCGGGAAAGGCGCCGCTCGGGAGCAAAATGGGTCAAAAGCGGCATTCATCATCCCAGCAGACGCAACAGAGTGGCGGAAGGTTACAAACGGGCTACTGCTTCCGAGT